>NZ_DAIUBO010000004.1:0-48127 GCF_036846665.1 Amaricoccus sp.
GCCTTCATCATCATGGAGCCCGAGGACACGCCGCCGATGTCGGGCTCGAACTCGATTTGCGTCTCGACCGTGCTGCTCGACGCCGGCATCCTGCCGATGACGGAGCCCGAGACGCACATAACGCTGGAAGCGCCCGGCGGCATCGTCCGGGTTCGCGCCGAATGCCGGGACGGCAAGGCCGAGCGCATCTTCGTCCAGAACCTGCCGAGCTTCGCCGATCGCCTCGGGGTGCCGCTCGAAGTTGAAGGGCTCGGTACGCTGACCGTCGACACCGCCTATGGCGGCGATAGCTTCGTCATCGTTGACGCGGCCGCCCTTGGCTTCGCCCTGAACGCAGACGAGGCGCACGACATCGCCCGGCTCGGAGTCAGGATCACGAACGCCGCCAACGCAATCCTCCGCTTCACGCACCCGACGAACCCGGACTGGAAGCACATCTCCTTTTGCCTCTTCGCCGGCCCGGTCACCCGCACACCCGCGGGCCTCCGCGCCGGGGCGGCGGTGGCAATCCAGCCGGGCAAGGTCGACCGCTCCCCGACCGGCACCGCCCTTTCGGCGCGGATGGCGGTGCTGCACGCCCGCGGCGAGATGGGGCTCGACGACCGGCTGACCGCCGTGTCGCTGATCGGCTCAACCTTTACGGGCCGCATCCTCGGGACGGCGAAGGTCGGCGACACCGATGCGGTTCTGCCCGAGATCTCCGGCCGGGGCTGGATCACCGGCATCCACCAGCACCTGCTCGACCCGTCCGATCCCTGGCCCGGCGGCTACCGCCTGACCGACACCTGGGGAGCACGCTGATGGCCGAGAACAATACAGACGGAGCGACAATCTCCATGGCGGCGCTCGAAGAGCGGGTTTGCGAGATCCTCGTCTCCGCAGGTTTTGGCGCGGTTCAGGCGGCGGCGCTCGCGCGCGTGGTAGCGGCCGGCGAACGCGACGGCTGCAAGTCGCACGGCCTCTATCGGCTCGATGGCATGCTCGCCTCGGCGCGCGCCGGCACCGTCGACCCGCACGTCGAACCGGTGCTGCTGCCCGACGACGGCTACGCCGTTGTGCGGGTCAACGCGGGCTTCGGCTTCGCTCCTGCTGCGCTCGAGCTCGGGATCCCGTTTCTCGCCGAACGCGCCCGCTCGGTCGGCATCGCCGCCCTGGTCGTCAACGACTGCGCCCACCTCTCGGCACTCTGGCCCGAGGTCGAGATGCTGACCGAGCGCGAGCTCGCAGCAATCGCATTGTGTCCAAGCTACGCCACGGTTGCACCGGCCGGCGGCACCATGCCGCTTCTCGGCACCAATCCATTCGCCTTCGGCTGGCCGCGCCCCGGACGCGACCCCTATGTCTTCGACTTCGCCACCTCGGCGGCCGCCCGTGGCGAGATCGAGCTCCACCGCCGCGCTGGCGAGCCGCTCCCCGAAGGCTGGGCGCTCGACTCCGAGGGTCGCCCCACGACCGACCCCGAGAGGGCGCTTGCCGGCGCGATGCTCCCATTCGGCGGGCACAAGGGCTCGGCCATGGGCACGATGATCGAGCTCCTCGGTGCCGTGCTGATCGGCGATCTCACCAGCCGCGACTGCCTCGACCGGATCGGCACCACGACGCTCGCCCCGGTCCATGGTGAACTCCTGATCGCGTTCGCTCCCGAGGTCTTCGTCGGGGGGCGGTCTGGCGACCCTTTCGCTCGCGCCGAAATCCTCTTCGATGCAATTGTCGGACAGGGCGCCCGCCTGCCGTCACAGCGCCGCTTCGCGGCACGTGCACGGTGTCAGTCCGAAGGTATCTGGCTGGCTGAAGCCGAGATTGCGAAGCTGGACGCACTATTGGCTCAAGATGCCGGATCGAGTCAGAGCCCAGTCAGAGACGACTTCAGCGCTTGAGCTGCGCCGCCGAGCGAGTTTCGCATCCGCATTGGCGACCAGTTGGGTGCCTTGCGACGCGCCTGGTTTCCCTCTCATCATCGCGTGATATGAGACATCCCTACCAACTATTGGCTCTGCTGGCTCCACTCCGCCGGAAACCCCTCCAGAAGATCATCAAGCTTCAGGGCGGACGGTTGCCGACCATCGAGGATCGCCTCGACACTGCTCGGCGCCAGCAAAGTAAGCCGCAGCACCTTGCTCACGTAGGACTGGCTCACATGCTCGGCCTTCGCCAGGTCATTGAGGGTCGCGTGCACTCCATCGTCGAGTAATTTCTGCCAGCGAAACCCCCTGGCCAGCGCCCTAACCAGAGCGCGGTCGACAAGCGGCTCCAACGGCTGCCAGACGTGACCGTCCGGCGAGATCACTGTCTTCCGTCCGCCGTGCTTCTTGAACACCAGCGGGATGCGCACCGTTAGCGTGCGATCGTCGTCAGTCATGCGGCCCTCCTCGCGGTTTCCCGGGCTAGCGCACCGATGCCGTTCATGCGGAACCGGACGTCGACGCCCTCTTCATGCACGTCCACCCGCTCGACCAGGAGCTGTACGATCCGCGTCTGCTCGACGGGGAACAGCTCCTCCCAAATCGGGTCGAGCTGCCTGAGTGCTTCCCGCGCCTCCTCCTCGGTCACGTCGTTCTGCTCCTCCCGCGCCGCGCGCCACGTGCCAATGACGATCTCCGGCTGCAGGAATACGCGGCGCAGCTGATTCACGACCGCCGCT
The DNA here is from genome assembly GCF_036846665.1 of Amaricoccus sp. Lineage (NCBI taxonomy): Bacteria > Pseudomonadati > Pseudomonadota > Alphaproteobacteria > Rhodobacterales > Paracoccaceae > Amaricoccus > Amaricoccus sp. Next base: position 2,642 of record NZ_DAIUBO010000004.1, read on the forward strand.
TCGATCTCCGCTGCTGGGACACGCCCAATCGGGCAAGCATCGCGCCCGTGCTGCAGCACGTCCTGGCTCACGTAGTAGCGGTAAAGCCGGTTGCCCTTGCGGGTGTGCGTGGGCGACATCGCCGCACCGGTCGGTCCGAAGATCAACCCTTTCAACAGCGCCGGGGTCTGGAGCTCCGCGAGGACATCGACACCGTGCTGGAACCCGGCATGGTGATCTCGATGGAGCCGATGTTGACGATACCGGAGGGTCGCCCGGGCGCCGGTGGCTATCGCGAGCACGACATCCTGATCATCGAGGAGAACGGGAACGAGAACATCACCGGCTACCCCTACGGACCGGATTTCAACGTCGTCAGGTGATAGCGATGGAGCGCGGACGCAGTGGCGGCCGCGCTCCTCCTTCCGAAGCAAAACATTGATCTCTGACGAGCATCGTCGCCGACGATCAATCGAAGGCAACGGGCAAATGATGGCGTTGCCACTGTGCCCTCATCTCAATTGCGCGAAGCAAAATGCGGCTAAGATTGCCATAGTGGGCAATGGCGAGTGCAGGTATCGCACAAGCCGCGAGTGGCAAGATCCACGGACCTGTTGCTACGTGCGGCGGAAGTGCCGGTCTATTGGCTGGCGGTCTCACATCGTACGAACGCAAGGTTCGCCCGCCGTCGTCCTCCCACCTCGCGATGCAGTTCGCCATGGATTGTGCTGTTGAAGGCCCCCGCACCTGTTCGGATCGTTCGGCCATCCAAGGAAAGATGTCCGGAAAGTCTGCTGCTGAAAGCACTCTTCGCCTCCTCATGAAGGTCCGCCCCTATACGCCGGAACGAGGCCGAGACGGGGATTTCGGGATGGACCCCACCATCGGCGGCGATGGCGGGAGCCCAGCTTAAACAAGCCCTCAAGCAGCTCGCCGCAGCTGATCTCGAGGTGCCTTGAACGATTGGAGCGGCGTTGGCGCCAAGGTGCCGCGGGGTTCGCCATCGATCATCGCGTCAACTACCCGCGGGATGTCGCCACGCGCTAACCCGATGTCATCAAGCAAATGATCGCTCATGCTTTCGAACTGTGCGATAGCTTTGCGACGATGATGGCGACGCAAAGCCGCGGCGACGGCACGACGGATGAAGGTCGTTCTACCTAAGGCTGTGCAGCGGGGCAGAAAATCCCCAATAACGCGTGCCGCTTCCATCATCCGACCGCTGGGCTCGTGCGGAGAGATCGCGACGTCGTGCTGCTCAGGCACATGCCTGGCAACACGCAGAATACTCAGGCACCGATTAGTACCTGCCGGGAACTCGCAGTCGACGACCGCTCCTGCCGCCCGTCCGATCAGCGCCGTACCGACCGGCGTGAGCACCGAGACGCGACGCTCGCCCATGTCGGCGTCCTCCGGCATTACCAGCGTCACTGAGTAAATGTGGCAAGTGGACTCGTCCCGATAAGTCACGTCGGAGCCGATGCTGACCACGTCGTCGGGCAACTCGTGTGACGGTACGACCACCAACCGTGTCCCTTCCCTGCGCAGGAAGCTGGCGAGTCGAGCCGCACCGTGAAGCTGGTCGGACGCAAGCATGTTCAGCCGTGGCAGATGGCCTGCATCGAGCATGAGTGGACGTGATACGTGGATCTGAGAAGTGACGTTGTCAAAAGTGCGCATGACATCCTCCCGGGCGACGGTTGCGTCGTCCGTTCTATTTGACGTTGAAGGTGGAGGAGCCCCGAACGGGGATGAGCACAAACGCTCTATCCCGCTCGGGGAAGCGAGCGGTTCAGGAGCGGGCCCGCGAGCCGCGGGATCCACATATGACGTCCACAGTGCGACATAATTGGAGAGATAGCTTCGGCTCCGAATATTTTCAAGCTTTTGTGGAGTTCTTCGAGATTGTCGATATTTTGTTGCTCATTTGGCACCGGCGAGCGTCTTTTCTGTCAAAGCACAACGCTGAGGCCAGGAAAGATCAGGTAGGCCAGGCCCGGCGCCGGGGCTCATATCACAAGCCGCAGGAAGAAGATCAGGCTCATCGCGAACCCGACTACGGCGACAATCCCCTGGACCACCCCTTTCGGCAGCGCTCGCGCGATCGGAGCGCCGAAATAGCCGCCCACCGTAGCGGCAGCCATCATGATGGTAGCCTGTGGCCAGGCGACGATCCCAGCGGCAGCAAACGTCACGACAGAAATAGCCGACAATGCGAAGGACAACCCGTTCTTGAGACCGTTCATCGTGTGGATGTTCGTCATACCCCAGAGCGCGAACAACGCCAGCAAGACGATCCCGAGCCCACCATTGAAGTATCCGCCGTAGATGCTGGTCGCGAACAGACCCGCGGAGCCGAACGGCGTGATGGCACGACTGTGCATCGCCGCCCAGGCTCGGATGCGGTCGCCGAGAAGGAAAGCCAGCGTTGCTGCGAGCAGCAGGAATGGCACCACGATCGAGAAGGCCTCGTTGGAAGAGATGAGCAGCAGGATCGATCCGGCCAAGCCGCCGGCGACTGTGATTCCGACCAGTCGCCGGAGGCTTTGCCGATCGAACGTCTGCAACTCCCGTTTGAAGCCGAGCGCGCCTCCGAGATACCCGGGAAAGACCGCGACCGCGCTCGTAGCATTTGCCGCCACCGGCGGAACGCCCGTGAAGACCAGCGCCGGAAACGTCAGGAACGTTCCGCCCCCCGCCAGGGTGTTGAGGATACCTGCACCCAAGGCGGCAACGACAAGCCACGCCGTGTCTGGCATTTCGAGATCCTTCAAGTGACCGCAGGGGCGAAGACTACTCCACCCGAGTCACGGTCAGCTGACGGGATTCGCCGTCGCGAGTCTCCCACGTGAAGGAAGCGCCAACCCGTAGGCCGATCAAGGCAACCCCGATCGGCGTAAGCACCGAGGCGCGACCTTGGGCGATATCCGCTTCCCGTGGCATCACCAGAACTACTGTTTCCTTCCGGCCAGCGACGTCGTCACGATAGGTGACCTCCCTGCCGAGACCAACGACATCCGGAGGCAGGTCCGCCAATGGGACCAATTGTGCCCGCGCGATCTCGTCGAGCAGTCGAGCCGCCATGGCGGGGAAGCGACGCATTGCCCCCTCTGCCGCCGCTTCGAGACGGTCGGCCTGCGTGAGCTCCAGAATGATTTCCGGGGCGCTTGAAGCGGCGCACGCGGACGTGCTGCTGATTGGCATTTTCTGCCTCCTGATCGTGATGCTGGCCGCCGGGAGGCAGCCCCTGCCAGGGAACCCGTGAACAGAGCCCGACTGTTAGACCGTCGAGAAGAGCAAAATTACCGCCGGGAACCCGTGTGGAACCGAAGCCCCGAGCGACGGGATCGGCGCGGACGCCTACCCCGCTCGGGGATGCGAGCGGTTCAGGAGGCGTGCTCCCGCAAGCTGAAACCTAGGGCGTACGATCATTGACATGATGCCGTCCTGCTACCGCGGAGAATGTTCCATGTCAAACCCGACCCGATCAGTCGACGAGGCCAGCCGAGAGCATTGACAAGCGCCGCGCTCGGCCGTTGGCAGCGAAGCGGGATGGCTTGTCGGCTCCGGTTCCGTTTGTGGCATGGTCATCTGCCACGTCGGCGTGCCCTCACTGGACCCACTCGCACGGCGGGGGCCGCGCTAGGCTGCCCTGCGCGCGTAGGATCTTCATCCCATGATAGCCCACATGAACCCTAGTATGACGGACAAATACACGATCATGTTGAACATTGATCGGATCAGTCCCGCATCACTCTCAGGGTCAACCCCCAAGAACTGGCAGACCTTCGTTCCCGGCCACAGTATTAGCTCAGCAATCGACATCTGGTTTCTCCTTCACAAGAATCGAACCGCGGTTTTTTCCAGCCTCCTTATCGCGAGGCGCCGCGGCGGATGTCGGCGAGATCGAACGATCAAGCTCGGTAAGGAAGTGCGGCACTGCGGCGCGCATGCGGCCCTCCAGCGTCGTAAAGCCGGAACGTGTGGGTCTCACCTCGAAAGGCGCGACATCGGCGCGCATGTCATTCTCTTCTGAGCTTGGGCTTCGCCCGCGTTTCTTGCGCCGTTCTTTGGCGGATCGGGAAGCCGACACGTTTCAGCACTTGGCCATGCTCATCGACAATGAACCGGACGGCACGGTCCTGAAAAAAGAAGGTCAGCCTCCAGCGGCCCTCGTCTTCACCCACGCCGGTCTCCGACTGCGACGTGATCCTGTTCGCCCGCATGCCCTGTCGAACTGCCTCTTCGCTCAGACCGAACGCACTGGCAAGCAGGCCGGCAGACACGACGAAATCACTTCCGTTCCGCTCAATCGTTGACATCCGGCGCCCTCCAATAGTCGTTGGCTTCCGTCAGGCATGCGAAATATGTGGCGACGACCTGGCTCGATGCGATCAGGGCAGCTACGTCCTTGGAACAGACGGAGCGCAACTTCGCCCGCACCTCGGCATCGGGCTGCGTCATCTTTACGGCGACGCGTGCCATCTTGACTGAGAGGTCATAGCCTACCTGCGTCCTGATCTTCAGTGTGGGTAGCCAGTTGGTCATCCGGCTTTCCTTTCTTTTCGGATGTCTCGATCACCCGCCAGGCGTTGCCTTCCGGATCCTCGAACTGGCCCCGGTCCAAGGCCCAGAAGAAGGCACAGAGGCCGATCGCCCCCATGCCGATCGAAACAGGAATGAGCACGAGCAACGCTGTCATTCCGTGTCTGCTCCGATCGCGCGCCAGGCGTGCCATGTTCCATGGCCGAGCACCGGGAAGACGACGACGAGAGCCAGCAGCCCGCTGGCGGCCGAAAGCGCCATCCCGGCGGTAATGATCGCGCCCCAGGCGACGCAGGGCTGCAGGTTGCGGAGGGTCATCGCCAGGCTCAACCCCATGGCCGTAAGAGCGTCCCGGCGCTCGATCATCAGCATCGGGACCGAGAACAAGCTGAGCGCGAAGGCGAAGGCAGCGAAGAGCCCACCCACCGCGCTACCGACGACGAGGAGCGCCCAGCCAGGGGCCGTCGTCAGAACATTGGCGAGCGCGTCGCCAGCGAGCGGAAGAGGCGCAAGTCCGAAGAACAGCGCATAGAGCAGATCCGCCGCGCGCAGCCAGAAGAGGACCAGAAGGCCCAGCAGAAGGCCCGCATAGGCCAGCTGCGTGCCGGCCGCCGGGCGCGTCAGCAGCATCTGCAAGAACGTGGCGCGGTCGCCCTCTTCCTGCAGGCGGCTCTGTTCGTAGAGACCGATGGCCAGAAAAGGCCCCACGATCAAGAATCCCGAGACTGCGGGCAGTGCCAGGTAGAGCAGCCCAGCGCCCCAGAGCGCACCCAGCACGCTGTAGGAGATCACGAGGAGGAGGGCACCGTAGGCTAGGCCCGGCCCCGGTGCCGCGCGCAGATCGCGCCATCCGGCAGCCAGCCAGTCGAGGGCCGCGCTTGCCGGCAGGCCCCGTGCCAAGGTGGATGCGGGACGCTGCGGCGGACGAAGGGTCGGAAGCGGTTCAAGCATTGGCGGGCCTCCTAGCAGGCGCGTTCTGCAGGCGCGGCAGCACCATTGTCGACGACGCAGGACGGCTGTGAGCGGAAGGCGACCACCAGCAGATGCGCGTTGGCGGCGGCGACGACCGTTCCGGTCAAAACGGCGGCAAACACGGCAAGCCGCTTCTGAGAAGTGGCGTTCAGGGGTCGCCTCCCTCGGTCGCATTCCCAAGATTCGAGACATAGACGGCCAGAAGGTTGATCTCGGCGCCGCTCAGGCGATTTGACCAGTAAGGCATGAGGCCCTGGCGTCCGTTCCGGAGCGTCTCAACAACGCTGTCTGGGTCTTGTCCGTAGATCACCGCGTCGTCGGTCAGGGAGGGCGCACCGTTCATTAACCCGCCCCGCCCCCGTTCGCCATGACACGCGACGCAGTTCTCCTCAAAGAGGATGGCGGCCGCGCTGTCGTGGTTGGCGGCACCGGACGGAAGCGACGCGACGTACTCGGCCAGCGCGAGGCGATCTGGCCGGTCCATCCAGTCGAAGGCCGGCATCTGGGCATAGCGCGCTTCGGGATGGGCCGTGTTGATGCCGACCCGGAGCGTCTCTGCAATCGTTCCGGGATCCCCGCCCCATAGCCAGTAATCGTCCGTCAACACGGGGAAGCCGGGGCCGCCGTGTCCTTCCGCCCCATGGCAGGCGGCGCAGTTGTCCTGGTAGATCCGGTCCGCAGCGGCGTGAGTGCGCGCCAACAGGGTCACGTCCGCCGTGGTGGAGTCGAAGTTCGGATCGTCGAATGCAGCAAGCCACGCCTCGCGGCGGGTCTCGACGCGGTGGAGGCGCTCGACCGCCATCTCGTTCTGGTCGAGCCCGAGAAGCCCGCGCGTGTAGTCGCGCCCGAGCGGCCAGGCGGGCAGCAGCACCCAGGCAATGATCGAGTAGATCACGGTGATCACCAGTGCGATCAGCGCCACCTTCGGGAAGGGCGTGTTGAGCTCCCGTATCCCGCCCCATTCGTGGCCGGTCGAGTCGTAGCCGGTGATCGGATCAATCTCGCGGTTACCGGTATGCGGATCGGCTTCGGGCAGAGCCTTCGGATCGGTCGTCATCGCTGCTCCTCCGCGCCATCGGAGATTAGGATCGACCGCGCGATCCTCTCCTGCTCGGCCCGGCGCCTGGGGCTGTAGGCCCGGAACATCACGATGAGAAGAAAGCCGCCCATCCAGATCGGCCCGAAGATCTTAGCGATCAGCACCAGCGTCTCGTGGCTCATCGCGCGTCCTCCGCGAGCAGGCCGTCGGCGGCATCGGTCACCGTGCCGAGCGATTGCAGATAGGCGACGAGCGCATCCATCTCGGTCAGGCGCGACGGGTCACCGTCGAAGGCGCGCACGGCGACGTCTTCGCCGTAGCGGTCCTGCAACTCGCCGACGCCGTCTCCATCGGGCCGGGTCTGCGCAAGGGCGTCGGCCATGGCGTTTTCGATCATCGCCTCGCCGTAGGGTACGCCGAGCCGGGCCAGCGTCGCGAGATTGCTTTCGATCAGATCGGTGTCGAGCGGTCTGATCAGCCATGGATAGGCGGGCATGATCGACACCGGGATCACGCTGCGTGGGTCGATCAGATGCGCGACGTGCCAGTCGTCCGAGTATTTCTCCCCCACGCGAGCGAGGTCCGGCCCGGTGCGCTTGGACCCCCAGAGCATAGGGCGGTCCCACGCACTTTCCGCGGCCAGCGAATATGGGCCGTAGCGGTCGATCTCGTCGGCGAGGCTGCGCACCATCTGGCTGTGGCAGGCATAGCAGCCCTCGCGGATGTAGATCTCTCGTCCGGCAAGCTCCAGCGGTGTGTGCGGGCGCAGGTCGTCGGGGATCTCGACCGTCTGCTCGATGGTGAAGAGGGGCGCAATCTCCACGATCCCGCCCACCGAGGCCACGGCAATGATCGCGCCGACGAGGCCCATGGAGATCTTCTCGAGGTTGTAGTGCAGCTTCAGCATGGCATCACTCCGCCGGCTGTGCCACGAGCGGACGGTCGGACTCATCGACCCGGTCGCCCACGGTTCGCATGGTGGCACGGCAGTTGAGCGCGCAGAGCACCGCGCCGGCCAGGAACAGCGCGCCGCCAAGGGTGCGCGCGGCGTAGTAGGGCAGCATCGCCTCGACGGATTCGATGAAGCTGTAGCTGAGCGCGCCGTTCTCGTCGTAGGCCCGCCACATCAGGCCCTGCGTGATGCCCGCGTTCTAGAGCGCGACGACATAGACCAGGGTGCCCGCGACGGCGAGCCAGAAATGCCACTCCACCGCGGCGGGCCAGGCCATGTCTTCGCGCCCGGAGAACTTCGGCACAAGCGAGTAGATCGCGCCGAAGACGATCATCGCAACCCATCCAAGCGTGCCGGAATGGACGTGGCCCACCGTCCAGTCGGTGTAGTGCGACAGCGAGTTGACCGGCCGGATGGCGAGAAAGGACCCTTCAAATGTCGAGAGCCCGTAGAACACCGCGGCCACGAACATGAAACGCAGCGTCGCATCGTCGCGCACCTTGTGCCAGGCGCCGTTGAGCGTGGCGATGGCATTGCCCGCCGAAGCCCATGAGGGCACCAGCAGCATGACGGAGAACGTCATGCCCAGCGTCTGCACCCAGTAGGGCAACGCTGTGTAGTGCAGGTGGTGCGAACCCGCCCACATGTAGAAGAACACGATGCCCCAGAAGCTCAGGATCGACAGCCGGTAGGACCAAATCGGCCGTTGCGCGCGCACCGGTAGGAAGTAGTAGAGCATCCCCAGGAACCCGGCCGTCAGGAAGAAGGCGACCGCGTTGTGCCCGTACCACCACTGGATCATCGCGTCCTGCACGCCGGCCCAGACGGGGAAGCTCTCCGCGACCGTCCAGCTGACCGGCAGGGCCAGGTTGTTGACGATGTGCAGCATCGCCACGACCAGGATGAAGGCCATGTAGTACCAGTTGGCGACGTAGATGTGTGGCTCGGCCCGGCGCGCGAGCGTTCGGATGTAGAGCACGAAATACGTCACCCAGACGATCGTCAGCCAAACGTCTGCGTACCATTCAGGCTCGGCATATTCCTTGGACTGGGTCGCGCCCATGAGGTAGCCGCTCACGGCCCAGAGGCAGAAGAGGTTGTAGCCGATCAGCACGAACCACGGGCTGACAGCATCTGCCAGCCGGGCGCGCGAGGTACGCTGCAGCACCCAGAACGAGGTCGCGATTAGTGCGTTGCCACCAAAGCCGAAGATAACCCCTGACGTGTGCACAGGCCGCAGGCGGCCGAAGCTCGTCGCCGGCCAACGTGGCGTCGCCTCGGGCCAGTACATCAGCGCGGCGAGCCACACGCCCACGCCCATCCCGATCACGGCCCAGATCAGCGTCATGACGATGCCGAACCGCGTCGGCGCGTCGTAGTAGCGGCTCAGGCGACCCTCGCCTTGGTCGGGGTGATCGTAGAGCGCCCCGCCGATGGCGAAGATCAGCACCAGACCCAGGATCAGGGCCATGCCGCCATGAACGGCCATCGGCCCCGTCCTCGCCGCCGCCGCCATGGCGAGCCCGAGCACAGCCAGCACGCCCGACAGGCCGAGCCCTATGCGTCTTTCTTTGAGCGTGAGGTTTGCAATCATGTCTCTCTCCAGCCTTGCAGGTTCAGGCCGCGCGGGCGGGTTGCAGGGCAATGTCGGCAAGCGTCGAGCGGTCCAGGTCGGTCATGAATGCTGCTTCAGCGGAGCGGAGGCGGACTTTCAGGCGGCACTTTCCATCTATGGAGCAGTCGCCCCCGTCGGCCGCGAAGCATTCGACAAGCGGCTGACCCTCCTCCAGTAGCCGCACGATCGCGCCGAGGCGGATCTCGCGCGCCGGCTTTGCGAGCACGGCGCCGCCGCCGCCACCGCGTCGCGTCTCGATCAGTCCGCCGCGTGAGAGCCGCTGCATGATCTTCGCGAGGTGATTGCGCGACAGGGCAAACTCCTCGGCCAGTTCGGCCGAGGAGTAGGCGCGCTCTGGCTCGCTCGCCATGCGCATCAGCATGCGCAGGCCGTAGTCGGTGAAGGAAGTGAGGCGCATGGTCGCCGGGCTTCGCTCTGAATAGGTATTTACAATACCGATTAGCAGACATAGGCTGTTTTGCAAGAGCGAAATGCCGGAGCAATCGATGACGCCGCGCAGCGCCAAGCCACAAATCGCCTCGGCGAGGCCCGAGATGACCTCGGCCATCATGGCCGAGACAGGTCTCAACGAGCGGGTTCTGCGCTCACTCGTAGAGCGTTTCTACGACAAGGTACGCCGGGACGCGGTCCTCGGCCCGATCTTTGAGGCGCGGATCTCCGACTGGGCGCCGCACCTCGACCGCATGGTGGCTTTCTGGTCCTCCGTCGCGCTGATGACGGGGCGCTATCATGGTCGGCCGGTGCCGGCTCACGCGCGGCTGCCCGTCGGAGGGGCGCATTTCGAACGGTGGCTCGGTCTGTTCCGCGAGACGGCCCGGGAAACCTGCACGCCCGCCGGCGCCGCGCACGTGATTGAACGAGCCGAGCGCATCGCCCGCTCGCTGAGCATCGCCGTCGAGGAGGCGAGAGCCGGCCCAGACGCCGTTCCCAACCTGTGCTGAAGCGAGGAGAGCATGATGGCCGAAGCGGCCCCCATTTACGACGTCACCGAACTGACCCGCTACATCGAGACGCGCTATCACGCCCGTCACCGCGAGCAACTGCCTCGCTTGGTCAAGTTGGCCGAAATGGTCGAAGATCTCCATTGCGACGACGATGGCGTTCCGAAGGGGCTTTCCGGCCTCCTTGCCGGAATGGTCGGCAAGATGGAGGTCCACATGAAGAAGGAAGAGCTGATTCTCTTTCCGGCGATCCGCAAAGGCGGCGGTTCCGGCATCGAGCATCCGATCGCGGTGATACGTGTCGATCACGACGGTCACGAACGTGAGGTCGATCAGATCCGGCGGCTCACTCAAGGCATGACCCCGCCAGAGGGCGCATGCACCAGCTGGGCTACGCTCTATGCCGGCCTGGCGGAATTCGTCGACGATCTGACCGAGCACATCCGACTCGAGAACGACGTGCTGTTCCCGAAAGTTCAGGGGTGGCCCTGGAGTTCTCGCGGTGAACCCCGAGTGGCCTCCAGCCAAGAAGGAGACAGAACCATGCGCAAGACTTCCGCCATGATCATGTGCGCAGCCGCGCTTGCAGCCGGGCCGGCCATCGCCCAGGACGCGACCCAAGACAGCGAGTCCTGGCTGCCGAGCCTGATGACCGACACGCCAGCCGAAGGGTTCGACCTCGCCCTCTCGATGGCGCGGAAAGCCGTGACGACCACGCAGACGGATGTCGAGGCTCTGCACGCGCTGCGTCCGAACTACTCCCACGATCCGCAAAGCCTGATCGAAGTGTCCGGCGTCGTGGCGCAGTACTTCGCGACGGTCGCGGCCGCAAATGACTACTGGCGCGAATAGCAAGGGCGGCGCCGATGTCGGACCTCCGCTTTCCCAGGCCCACCCGTGAGACGGCCGAGCGCCGCAGGGCGCTGGCCCCTGATGCCGAGGACGCGTTTCGGGGATTCTCGAAGGCCGTTTTCGCCGACGGCGCTCTCGACACCCGTACGAAGCAGTTGATCGCCATTGCGGTGGCGCACGTCACGCAATGTCCCTGGTGCATCGAGGGCCACGTGAAGGCGGCGCGCCGGGCGGGGGCGACGAACGAACAGATCATGGAGTCGGTCTGGGTCGCAGCCGAAATGCGCGCCGGCGCGGCCTACGCCCATTCGATCAAGGCGCTTGAGCTGATGGACGAGGACTGACCCTGTGGCATCTGGAGGCAAAGTGAGCGTGGCGCGGGTGTACGACGACGTCGGCGAGACGACCGGCGCACGGATTCTCGTCGACCGCGTCTGGCCGCGCGGGATCTCCAAGGTGGACCTGGAGCACGACGATTGGATCCGTGAGGTTGCGCCGTCGTCAGACCTTCGCAAATGGTTCGGCTACGACGCGGACAAATGGCCGGAGTTCCGCCGCCGCTACCTGTCGGAGCTCGGAGATAACCCCGAAGCGGTCGAACGGTGCCTCCAATGGTGCCGAAAAGGAAATGTCACGCTGCTGTTCGCCGCCAGGGACCGAGAGCGCAATCAGGCCGTCGTCCTGCGCGATCACCTTTGCGGGCTGCTCGCTCGGGAGGGAACCTCTTGACCGAACGCGACTGGCCGCTGCTCCGGGCCCCGCTCTGCGATCTGCTCGGCTGCGAAGTCCCTGTTCTTCTGGCCGGAATGGGGGGCGTCGCCCGTTGGGAACTCGCCGCCGCGGTTGCTGGCGGAGGCGGCTACCCGACCATCGGCATGGTGCGCGAGCCCCCGGACCTAATCAAACGGGAGGTGCTGGCGCTACGTGCCGCCACCCCGATCCTTCGCGGTCAACCTGATCCCGGCCGCCACCGATCCGGCCCTGCTCGACGCGCAGATCGCCTGCTGCCTCGACCTCGGGGTCGAGGCGTTTTCCTTCTTCTGGGACGTTGTCCCGAAGGCCGTGGAACGTGTGAAGGCTGCAGAGTGCCTCGTTATTCACCAGATCGGCACGCAGAATGCAGCGCGCGAAGCCGAAGCCGCGGCCGCAGACGCCCTGATCGCGCAGGGGATCGAGGCGGGCGGCCATGTGCATGGACGGACACGCGCGTTCGATCTCGCACGGCAGGTGATGGACGAAACCCGCCTGCCGGTGGTGGTCTCAGGCGGCATCACGGATGGCGCCGGCCTTGCCGCCGCCCTTTCGGCCGGCTTCGCCGGCGTTCAGTGTTACCGCCTTCCTCGCCACCGACGAGTCTTTCGCCCACGACTACCACAAGCGCATTGTCGAGTCCGATGGATCTGACACGGTCTTGACCGATGCATTTGTCCTGAACTGGCCAAAGGGCGCAGCGGTGCGCGTCCTGCAGAACAGCGTCACGGCAGTGCTCGGCGACCAGCTCACGGGCCACGACCCCTAGAGGCTTCCACGGGAAGTAATTGCCCGCGACGGCGATCTGCCGCGCCTTCGGTTCAGCACGGATTCGCCCCTTCGGACCACCGAGGGCGACCTCGAGGCGATGGCTCTCTATTCCGGGCGGGGCGCCAGACACATCGACGACGTCTGCCCGGCGGGCCTACGATTGAAACGCATGGCCGCCGAAGCAGCACGGCTTCGGGCCGAGGCGGCAGTCAACCTGAAGCGACTTGCGGCCGCTCTGCTCGCGGTCTTGCTCCTGATTCTACAGCAGGTCGGCCTGCCGATCCCACATCGTCGGTCCGCAGCCCCTTCGACTGCCCTGCCGCGCCCACACAGCCGGACCCGACCAGACCCCCCGACGCCAGCTTCTTCAACAGCCCCCGCGTGCACTGGATCAGGAATGCCCTGGCCACGTGTCGAAGGGCCAGCACACCGTCGTTGCCGCGGCGATCCGCCAGGCCTTCAACCAGCCCGATCGCGACAGCGCAAGCCAGACCTGGCGCCACGTCGCCGACCAACTCCGCAGCCGCTGGCCCAAGCTCGCGACGCTCATGGACGAGAGCGAGGCCGACGTCCTCGCCTACATAAGCTTCCCCAGCCAGCACCGGACCAAGCTTCACAGCACGAACCCGCTCGAGCGCCTGAACAAGGAGCTCAAGCGGCGCGCGGACGTCGTCGGCATCTTCCCCAACGAGGAGGCCATCATCCGCCTCATCGGTGCCGTCCTCTTCGAGCAGAACGACGAGTGGCAGAGCCAGCACCGCTACATGCAGGTGGGGCCTTCGCGCAGATCGATGCCGTCCAGACCGACCCCGTTCTAAGCATTACAACAGAGGCCGCCTGACCGATGCACACCATCGGCTACACCGGAAATTCCACCAGCTTGACGGACGTGACCTGCGGATTCGGAATCGCGGCCGATCAAACCACTCAAGCAACGCTGTATGAGCGTCCCATTCACTCCTTTGGCTGTGTTGGCTGAGGCAATGGCAACAGCGTGGCGTTGCGACCGTGCCGTCATCGCAATTGCGCGATACAGGCTGCAATCACAATAGCCATGGTTGCAATGGCGAGTGCAGGTATCGCACAAGCCGCGAGAGGCAGGACCCACGGATCAGGTTCCAAGTGCGGCACCGTCGGTTCATCGGCTGGCCGCCTCACATCGGACGAACGCAAGGTTCGCCCGCCGTCGTCCTCCCACCTTGCGACGCAATTCGCCATGGATGGCCTGGTTGAAGATCCCCGCACGTGCTCGGGTCGTCCGGAGATCCAGGGAAAGATCTCCGAAAAGTCTGCTGCTGAAAGCATTGGTCGGCTCCTCTTGAAGAAGTTCTGCTCGGATCCGGGTTGCGGGATCGCAACCCGGATCTTGGTCTGGGTCTGGCCATCGGCGGCAATGCCCGGACCCCGAGTTGGGAACAGACCAGTTAGGCAGCCCGCCGCAGCTGATCGCCGGGTGCTTCGGTCGACTGGAGCGGCGTTGGCGCCGAGGGGCCGCGGGCGCCCCCTTCGATCATAGCGTCAACCACCTGCGGGATGTCGCGGCGCGAAACACCGATGTCCGCGAGCAGATGGTCGCTCATGCCTTCGAACTGGGCGATTGCCTTGGCGCGCTGGTAGCGTCGCAAGGCCGCGGCGATGGCGCGCCGGATGAAGGTTGCTCTACCGGTATCTCCGCGGCGGGCTGCGGAACGCCCCGTATCGCGTGCCGCACCGCTCGTCCGGCCGCTTGGCTCGCGCGGAGAGATCGCGACATCGTACTGCTCAGGCACATGCCTGGTGACGCGCAGAATGGTCAGACACCGGCTCGTACCTACCGGGAACTCGTAGTCGATGACCGCTCCTTCCGCCCGTCCGATCAGAGCCGTACCCACCGGCGTAAGCACCGAGACGCAGCGCGCGCCGATGTCGGCGTCCTGCGGCATTGCCAGCGTCACCGAGTAGACGTGGCCGGTGGCCTCGTCCCGAAAGATCACGTCGGAGCCGATGTTGACCACGTCGTCGGGCATCTCGTGCGAAGGTACGACTACCAACCGTGCCGCTTCCTTGCGCAAGAAGCTGGCGAGCCGAGCCGCACCGTAGAGCGGCTCGGACGCGAGCATGTTCAGCCGTGACACATGGGCAGCATCGAGCATGAGCGGCCGTGATACAGTGATGTGAGAGTTGAAGTTGTCGAGTGCGCGCATGACATCCCCCGAGCGACGCTTGAGTCGTCCGTTCCAAATTTGACGTTTGAAGGTGGAGGAGCCCCGAACGGGGATGGGCGCGGACGCCTTACCCCGCTCGGGGAAGCGAGCGGTTCAGGAGCGGGCCCGCGAACCGCGGAGTCCAAATATTACGTCTACCCTGCAACATAAATGGAGAGATAGCCCCGGCTTCGGGTATTTTCAAGCCCTCGTGAGTTCTTCGGAAGGCTTGGCATTTTCTTGCCGATCTGGAGGTGGCAAGCGCTTTTTTTTCTTCCGAGGCAAACACTGCAATCGCTAGGCAGACCAGGCGGACCGGGCGCGTGCGCCGGGGCTCAGATCACCAGCCGCAGGAAGAAGGTCAAGCTCATCCCGAACCCGACGGCGGCGACAATCCTCAGTACCACCCGTTTCGGCAGTGCTGAAGGCATAGATAGGGGCGACCGTTCTCCGCGGCGATGACCCGACGTGGAATTCGGTCGGGGTGGTGTCCGAAGAGATGACTGCAGAGCGCATGGGTAGCGTCGTAATCATTCACGGCGTTCCGGAAGGGATCGAGTGCCGGCTTCGGTGCAGTCGCTGCCGGATGTGCCGGGGAACGTGACGCTGCCGGTTGTTGCCTGTGACACGATCCAACTCACCGAATGATCCCGCGCCGCCAGTTCCACCGGTACATCTGATCAGGCGGGCGTCCCAGCCGATGTGACCTCACGCAGGCCTGCCAAGGCCGGACCAAGCAAGGAATCGTCCGCATCGACAGAACTCACTGCGTAAATTGGGTACGAGAACTGAGGCATGCCAGGCACGAGGTGCAGTCGTCCGGACGCCAAGTAGGGCTTCACCGCGTGCATCCTGAAATAGCCGGACCCGCCGGCTGCAAGAATGTAGCGGAGCGCGAGCGGGCCGAGATTGACGGACAGTCCGGGGCCTGTGGCGTCGGGAAAGCTCGAGCCGAACTCACGCGCGAATTCCGGGCCCCAATCCACGGAAACAAAGCCCGGAGAGTCAACGCGACCGGCCTCGGGATCAGTCGTCACAAGCACGAGCTTTTCGTCCAGGAGCAGGTCGACTCTCACGCCGTGACGATGCGGCGGCGCGTACATCACAGCGGCGTCGACCAATCCGGCCGCCACCTGATTGATCAAGTCCTGCGGCACGTCGATGTGAATGCGCAGGGCGATGTCCGGCCGCGAACGTCGCATCCACGACATCCAGTCGAGCACAAGCGGCTGCCAAAGGCTCACTTCGCCGCCGATTATCAGCAACGAGCTATGGCCCGGCGGCACCGCCACCTGATGACGCATGCGCTGCCACAGCTGCACGAACGTCGGGGCGTAGCGAAGGAACTGCTCGCCGGCGGGCGTGAGGGAAGCGCCACCCTTGTGTCGCACGAACATAGATCGTCCTAGACGCTCCTCGAGCGTGCGGATTCGCGCACTCACGGTCGTCTGAGCGACATTGAGCCGTTCTGCGGTGCGGATGAAGCTGCCGGTCGAGACGATTTCTAAGAATGTTCTGACGATTTCGGTGTCCATGAATCATACCTAGCATAAATGTTGCACTGAAGTGCCACTAAAATTCGTTTGCTTGATGGGTTTGTCGGTGCAACTAAGCGGTAGATCGATGCGACGGACCCTGGCAGGGCGGTAAGCCCCGGTTGCGTTGCGGGCCAGCGGCCACGGAGGAAACGATGCCGAAGCAAGCTCAAGGCGGAAGCAACGTAGATCGTCGCAATTTCCTCGCGTTGGCCGCGGCTGCGGGGGCCACAGCGGGCGCCCTGCCGCCTACGGAGGCCGCGTCCGCCGCGGAGCCCGCGGTCAACTCCAGTCACGCGATGCATGCCGAGGCCGCGGCGCTCTCCCGGCCGGACCCGGCGACCGCCGCCTACCAGTTCTTCAATGTAGACGAGTCCGCCTTCATCGAAGCGGCAATCGACACGCTCATCCCCAGCGATACAGTCGGGCCGGGCGCCATGGAACTCGGCGTCGCGACATACATCGACCGGCAGATGGCCGGTGCCTACGGCAAAGGCGATCGACTGTATCTAGAAGGTCCGTTCGGCGAGGGAACGCCGCAGCAGGGCTATCAGCTGCTCATGACACCTGCGGAACTGATCAGGGCCGGCATCGCCGACATCAATGCCCATGCGCAGAAAACCTACCGGCGGCCCTTCAGCGCGCTTTCGGAGCAGGATCGGATCGCAGTCCTGACCGACTTGGAAGACGAGAAGATCGAGCTTACGACGGTGCCCTTGGCGACGTTCTTCGGGCTGCTGCTTCAGCTGACGGTCGAAGGTTATTTCGCCGATCCGATGTATGGCGGCAACAAGGACAAGGCCGCCTGGAAGATGATCGGCTTTCCCGGCGCCAGCGCGATGTACATGGACAAGATCGAGCCCTTCCGGAACAGGCCCTATACGGTCGAACCGATGGGCATCGCGGATCTCAGTTGATCGGCGGGCAAGGAGAACGCAAAATGACCACCAAACTGAACTCCGTCGACATTCTCATCGTTGGCCTCGGATGGACGGGCGGCATCATCGCCAAGGAGCTTACCTCCACCGGCCTGAAGATCGTGGCGCTCGAACGCGGCGGGCCACGAGACACCAATCCTGACTTTCTCGACCCGCAGATCCACGACGAGCTGCGCTACGCGGCCCGTCACGACCTCATGCAAAACGTCCGACGCGAGACCATCACCTTCCGCAACAACGACTCTCAGACCGCATTGCCGATGCGTCAGCTCGGCTCGTTCCTCCCGGGCAGCGGCGTCGGCGGGGCCGGGGTCCACTGGAACGGCGTCACGTGGCGCTGGCTCGAATGGGACCATCAGGCCCGTTCCAGGACGGTCGACAGGTACGGCGAGAGGATCATCCCGGCGGACATGAACCTGCAGGACTGGCCGATCACCTACGACGATCTCGAACCCTACTACGACCGGTTCGAGAAGACCTGCGGGACGTCGGGAAAGGCCGGCAATCTCAACGGCGAGAGGGTCGACGGGGGCAACATATTCGAAGGACCTCGCGCGGCGGAGTATCCCAACCCGCCGCTGATCGCGGCCCAGGGCATGGTCATGTTCGAGACGGCGGCGCGCAATCTCGGCTATCATCCTTTCCCCAATCCTGCATCCAACGCTTCGCAGGACTACGTTAATCCCGACGGCGTGGCCTTCGGCGCGTGTCACTATTGCGGCTTCTGCGAGCGCTTCGGCTGCGAGGCGAATGCCAAGGCAAGCCCGCATTTCACGGTCATTCCGCTGGCGATGCAGAACCCGGACTTCGAGCTGCGAACCAACGCCATTGTGCTGAAGGTCAATCTCGACGCGACCGGCAAGAGGGCGGTGAGCGTCACGTACCTCGACGCACGCGGGCGCGAATATGAACAGCCTGCCGATCTGATCATTCTGTCGGCCTATGCGCTTGGCAACGTCCACCTTCTCCTGAACTCGGGCATCGGCGTGCCTTACGATCCGGCCACGGGAAAGGGCGTCGTGGGTCGCAACTATGCCTATCAGTGCGGCGGCGGCGCGACGGCGTTCTTCGACGAGAAGACCATCATGAACCACTTCATGGGCGCCGGCGCGCTCGGCACCTGCATAGATGACTTCAACGGCGACAGCTACGACTTCGAGAAGGCTGGCTACATCGGCGGCGGCGGCATCAGTTGCAGCAATTCCGGCGCCCGGCCGATCCAGTATCACCCCACGCCGCGCGGCACGCCGCGCTGGGGCAGCGGGTGGAAGAAGGCGGTTGTCGATCACTACGATCATACCACCAGCGTCGGCAACCAGGGCGCAGTGATGGCCTACCGGCAGAACTACCTCAGCCTCGATCCGACCTACACGGACGCCTTCGGCCGCCCGTTGCTGCGCATGACGTTCGACTTCCAGGACAACGAGGTGAAGCTGATGAACGGCCAGGCCGATATCTGTGTCGCCATCGCCACGGAGATGGGAGCCGCCAGGGTCGATCGAAACATCTCGCCGGTGCCCTACTCGATCGTGCCGTACCAGAGCACGCACAACACCGGAGGCGCGGTCTTCGGCGCCGATCCCGGCACCAGCGTCCTGAACAGGTACCTGCAGGCCTGGGACGTCCCGAACGTGTTCGTCACCGGTGCCTGCGTGTTCCCGCAGAACGCCGGGAAGAACCCGACCGGCCCGGTCGGGGCGCTGGCCTACTGGGCCGCCGACGCGATCAAGAACCGGTATCTGAAGAACCCCGGTCCGCTGGTTCAGGCCTAATGGAAAGCCCACCGGCCCAATGAAACCTCGGCCCGGCAGCCTCCAGGCCCGTCCGAGGTTACGCCTGCACACCGAAGGGGCTCGGAGGTCGGCTCATGGCGACTTGCCGCGAATATTCGGAGGGAAGAGGAATGAAGTCTGTCCTCTTTGCAGTCGCGACTGTTTTTCTTGGCCTCATCGGGCCGGCCCAGGCGCAGGAGAAACCGCCTGCCGGCGATGCCGAGGTCGGCGCCGCCGTCTTCAAGAAATGCCTTGCCTGTCACAAGGTCGGCCCCGACGCCAGAAACGGTGTAGGCCCTGCACTGAACGGAGTTGTCGGACGGCCCGCGGGAACGAATCCCACCTACAGGTATTCCTCGGCGATCGGGGACTCAGGGCTGGTCTGGGATGAAGCGACCCTGACCACGTATCTCCGGGCGCCGCGAAAGCTGGCCCCAGGGACGAGGATGAGCTTTCCCGGTCTCCCGAATGACCAGGATATCGCCGACGTCATCGCCTACCTGGGGACGTTTGACGCCGAGGGCCGCCTGACGCCGCCTGAGCCTCAGGATGGCTCGACGGATAGAAATGGAGCGCAAGCACAGGAGCGTTGAAATGGGTATCGGGGTGGCGGCCAAGAACGTCAGGCTGAAGCGCGCCTATGCAAGCCCGTCAGCCGAGGATGGGACACGGGTCCTGGTCGACCGGCTTTGGCCGCGTGGGGTCAAAAGGGCGGATGCGGCAATCGATCATTGGGTCAAAGACCTGTCGCCCAGCACGAGTTGCGGAAATGGTTCGGACACGATCCCGCCTGATGGGAGGAGTTTCACCAACGCTTTGCAACGGAACTGCGCCGGAATCCAGTGACCTTGACCGACTACGAGACCTGGAGCGCGGTGACACGATAACCCTCGTTTACGCCGCCCGGGATGAGTTGGACAACGATGCCGGGTCCTCCGAGACGTCCTGATGACGCTGCGTGCTGCGCTTGGCCGCGGTCTTCGCGGCGCAGGCCTCTCGCGACACATGAACGATGCAAAAATTATGCACTTAACTGGTAATAATATTCGTTTGCATGATGCATGGGTCGGTTACATAAGGGATAGGCAGCGCAGGTTCGTGGCTTCGAGCAAAGGCTGGCAATTTCTCACAAACAGGAGCTCTCCCCATGCAAATAGTAAGATTGGTGACGATCGCAGCATCCGTGACGTTCGGAATACTGCTGACGCAGCCCGCGAACGCGCAGAGCCCACTGGAGACGCAGGCGCACGACCACGCGCCCGTCGTGCTCGCCGCGGCGACGGCGGACCAGAGCGAGGTCGACGCGACCAAGGCGGTGCTTCGCGATCTCTGGATCGGTCACGTCTTCTGGGTCCGCAACGTCGTGGTCGCCCAACTCGCCGGCGATGCAGCCGCGCAGGACGCGGCCGAAGTTCAGGTCGTCGCCAATGCGCAGGCGATTGCTGCCTCGATTGAACCGTTCTACGGGGCCGATGCCAGGGCGCAGTTCTTCGAACTGCTCGCCGGACACTACGGCGCGGTCAAGGCCTATCTCGATGCCTCCGTCGCTGGGGACACCGGCGAGCAATCCGACGCGACGGCGATGCTGCTCGGCAATGCGACGGGGATCGCCGATTTCCTGAGCACTGCAAACCCGTACCTGCCGAAGGACGCCGTCGAGGGGCTCTTGCAGGCGCATGGCGGCCACCACATCGCCCAGATCCAGCAGTTGCTCGGCAAGGAATACTTGGAAGAGGCGCGGACGTGGACTGAGATGACGCAGCACATGTACGTCATCGCCGATGCAACGGCGGACGCGCTCGCCCAGCAGTTCGCGGAGCGATTCTGACCGGACCCGCGCGTGGGGATGGCATGCTACGACAAACGGCGACGGAGGCAACGAGTCTCCGTCACACTTTCGGTCCCTGCCGGCTACGGGTGGGGCCACGTCCGGTGCGGCCCTTCGCACGCGGCAACCCGATCCTTGCAACGCCGGGGAGGAGTCGATGGCTCAAGAGCATTCCAAGCGAACCGGACCTGACCTGGCAGAGGGCGTCGCGCTCGCCGCGCTTCCGGACGGTGCGAAGCTCGTCGGCCATGTGGGCGATTCCCGGGTCCTGCTTGTGCGGCACGGGGCCGAGATCTACGCGATCGCGGCCGAGTGCACGCATTACAGTGGTCCTCTCGTCGACGGGCTTGTGGTGGAGGACACCATCCGCTGCCCCTGGCATCACGCCTGTTTCGATCTGCGGACCGGCGAGGCCCTGCGCGCCCCGGCGCTGAGCCCGGTCGCGTGCTGGTCGGTGACACAGCGCGATGGCAAGGTCTTCGTCGGCGAGAAGAAGGCGGCACCCACGCGCCCGCCCCGCGGCGTCATCGAGAATGCCCCGGGGAAAATCGTAATTGTTGGTGGCGGGGCTGCCGGGTTCGCCGCTGCCCAACAGCTTCGGCGCGCGGACTACCAGGGCAGCATCGTGATGCTGAGCAACGACGAGGCATTGCCCGTCGACCGGCCCAACCTCTCCAAGGACTACCTCGCCGGCACCGCGCCCGAGGCGTGGATGCCCCTGCGCTCCGGCGGGTTCTATGCCAAGAACGGCATCGATGTGTGGCTAGGTGCGGACGCCACCGGCGTCGACCTGCGCTCGCGCGAGGTCCGGCTCGCCAACGGGAGCAGCGTTCCCTACGACCGGCTCCTGCTCGCCACCGGCGCCGAGCCGGTCCGGCTGTCGATCCCGGGAGCCGATCTGCCGCACGTCCGCACGCTGCGCTCGCTTGCCGACTGCAGGGCGATCATCGACCTTGCCGGGACGGCGCGCCGCGCGGTGGTCATGGGCGCGAGCTTCATTGGCCTCGAGGTCGCGGCCTCACTGCGCGCCCGCGGCATCGAGGTCGACGTCGTGGCGCCCGAGGCACGGCCGATGGAGAGAGTCCTCGGTCCGCAGCTGGGCGATTTCATCCGCTCCCTGCACGAGGAACACGGCGTCGTCTTCCACCTCGAGGACACCGCTATCGCCATCGACGGCAAGCAGGTGAAGCTCAAGGGCGGTGACACGCTCGAGGCCGATCTCGTGGTCCTTGGCGTCGGGGTGCGTCCCCGGATCCGGCTGGCCGAGGCGGCGGCGCTTACCGTTGACCGCGGCGTCGTCGTCGACGCCTATCTCGAAACGAGCGTCCCGGGGATTTTCGCCGCCGGCGACATCGCACGGTGGCCCGATCCGCGCGGCGGTGATGCGATCCGCGTCGAGCATTGGGTGGTTGCCGAGCGCCAGGGGCAGACGGCGGCTCTCAACATGCTCGGCTACCGCGAGAAGCACACCGCCATCCCCTTCTTCTGGAGCCGCCACTACGACCTCCGCATCAACTACGTCGGCCACGCCGAGGCATGGGACACGCTTGAGATCGATGGCGAAATTGCTGCCAGGGACTGCTCGCTGCTCTTCAAGCGCCGCGACCGGACGCTCGCCGTCGCCACGATCCGCCGGGATATCGAAAGCCTCGAGGCCGAGGTCAAGATGGAGCGGGACGCAGCCGCCTAAGGCTCACGTCGCGCGCCGAAATTTTGGTCAGGAGGGCCTGAGAAGCTTCAGATAGGTCACATTCCGGGCGAGCCTTGGCCGGCGCGCCGCCATGGGCGCGCCAGGTAGGTGGAAGAACGGGCTTGAATTCCCCGAACCAAGTTGCGGCAGCATCGGCGTCGCGGCGCGCGGTCTTATAGTCACGGCGGAGCGAGGCGTTCAGCTACCTGAAGCTGGACGCGCAAGCGGAGTTGGAGCGGCGGCGCTTGCGACAGCGAAGACAGGTCGCATAAGCTCCTGGCGGGCTACGCGCTTCATCTTGCCCTGGAACGCCCGCCGCACATGCGATATCTTGCACTCGTCACCGATTTCGATGGCACTCTCGCCGAAAACGACACCTTGTCGGCGACCACCGAATCCGCATTGCAACGCCTGCGGGTTTCCGGACGGCGCGTCATTCTGGTAACTGGCCGTCGGCTCGACGACCTTCTCACCGTCTGCCCCAGACCGCAGCTCTTCGAAATGATCGTCGCTGAGAACGGCGCTTTGCTCTACATTCCCGCGAGTCGGGAGGTCAGGCTACTTGCCGACCCGCCGCCTGACGCATTGGTGAAGGACCTGAAGGCGCTTGGTGTCGAACCCCTGGAGATCGGCGAGGTCCTGATCGCAACGCACGAACCGCACCGCAGAGCGGTCCAGGATGTCGTTTGGAACCTGGGTCTCGAAGTGCAGGTCATCGGGAATCGCGGATCGGTAATGCTGTTGCCGGCGGGCACGAACAAAGGAACCGGCCTGCAGCACGCGCTCCGCGAACTAGGCCTCTCGCGCCACGAGGTCGTGGGGGTCGGTGACGCGGAGAACGATCATTCCTTCCTCGTGCAGTGTGAGTGCCCCGTGGCTGTGTCCAACGCCGCATTGTCCATCAAGGAAATCACCGCCTTCGCGACGAGCGCACCTAACGGCGGCGGAGTGGTCGAACTCATCGACGAACTGATCGCGAGCGATCTGGAGAGAATGGGCGGCAAGCTTCCGCAGCATTGGATCACCCTTGGCAAAGGCGTGGACGGAGCTGCCGTTTCTCTTGCGCCATACGGCCACAATGTCCTGGTGGCGGGTCCTTCAGGGTGCGGCAAGTCCACTTTCACCGCCGGGATCATTGAGCGCCTGATCGCCAAGGACTACCAGGTGTGCATACTCGATCCCGAGGGCGACTACGGCACCATCCGGAATGTCGTTGCCATCGGAAATCAGCGGCGCACGCCAAGCATCGACGAAGTCCTGGCGATTCTGGAAGATCCGGCTGTCAACGTCAGTGTGAATCTGCTCGGAACCACGCTGGAAGATCGGCCGGGATTCTTTGCACAGCTGGTTCCAAGTCTCCAGGCCATGCGGGCCCGCACCGGCAGACCACATTGGATCATCGTGGACGAAGCGCATCACTTACTGCCGAGCACATGGGGGCATACCGCGTCCGTGCTGCCGCTGCGGCTCCACGAAACGATCCTCGTCACCGTCCATCCCAAGCATGTGGCACGCGACATCCTCAGGCCGGTCGATGTCGTGGTCGCGGTAGGCCCGAGGCCGGAGGAGACACTCACGCGATTTGCCCAAGCGACTGATCAGGAACTCGCGTGGCCTGTTGATCTCGTTCACCAGCCGGGTCATGTCGTCACCTGGACCCTGGCCGACAACCGGCCACCGTTCGCAATTCGGACACTGCCGAACCGGTCGGAGCGGCTTCGCCATCATCGCAAGTACGCGGAAGGCAACCTGCGATGGCACAGCTTCTATTTTCGCGGTCCCACTGGCAGCCACAACCTGCGGGCACAGAATCTCGTCGTATTCTGTCAGATCGCCGAGGGAATCGACGAGCAGACGTGGACATACCATCTCCGCCGCGGCGACTATTCCAGCTGGTTTCGCCATGCAATCAGGGACGAATACCTTGCTGCCGAAGCCGAGCGGATCGAACGCCGCTCCGACATCGACTCATGGCAAGCGCGGGAGATCATCTGCGAACTGATAAACGCGCGCTATACCCTGCCAGACTGATCGGCGAGCAAGCGCGGCCGACCCGATCCGCGGGGAGTCGCTCGCAGCCAGTGCAGCGTCGCGGATCGCGTCACGATCCGCCCGCATCGACGTTGGCGGCCGAGGGCTGCTCGACGCGGATCACCGTCAGTGTCCGGCGCTGGTTGTCGTTCGTGTCCCAGAAAAAGACGGCGCCTTCGGCCAGCCCTAGGAGCGCCACGCCGATCGGCGTCATCACGGATACCCGCTGATGGGCGATATCCGCATTCTCCGGAAACACCAGCGTCACGGACTTTTCGAGCCCGGTGGTCTCGTCCCGGTAGGTCACGGTGCTGCCGATCGAAACGACAGTCTTCGGCATCTTAGCGGGCGCGACGATGCGCGCGCGTCCGATCTCATCCAGAAGCCGGTCCGCCAGCGCTGGATTGCGCTTCATGGCGCCGTCCGCCAGCGCTTCGATATGGGCGAGGTCGGCTGAACTGATGACGATACCGGGAGCGCGTGTGCGGCGTTTCCTGGCTGCCTGGGTCACATGAGGTTCCATTGGTATTCTTCCTTTAACGGGTATTGCAACACGAACCCGGCACGGATCCGGAGGGGAGCGGTCTTCGGCTCAGGAGGGACGAGTGACCTTCAGAACGGCTACCGCGCTGATCGTGCCGTCGTCGCACAGAAGCGGCGCGCGTTCTCCGACCCGCGTCCCAATCAGGTCGCACCTAGAAGCGAGGAAGCCGGCATCACTCCGCTGCCCAACGCCTTCCTGGCCCTGTGCAACGGAAAGCCAGTCCGCAACTGGGTGCCATCGATCGAACAGCTGACATGGCATCCCCCGGGCCACGACATCGTCGGGCACCGTACGTCTGGGCGGTCCGGATGAGGTGAGCTTGTGCAGCAGGACATGGGCGAGAACGGGCGGGGTCTGATCGTCTTCCGTTTCGCATGTCTCAGGATGCAGCGGGAGATTCCGGTGGTCGGCGTCAGGCAACATGGCCACCTGCGACGCGGCGTCCCCTGGCCGACGAGTCTTCGCGGGCTCGAAAGCCGCAAACGGCGAATGCTGAACATGGCTTCTCTTCGGACGACTGGCGTCATGGGCTCATTCAAGGAATGTGAGGAGGCCCCGGTCGGTACGACAGGCGCGAACGCGCCTAGACCGCCCGGGGAAGCGGGCGGTTCAGCAGGAGCAACCGGAAATGATCTGCATATGCCGACATGGCCTTTGAGTTAGGCACGCGCCCAGCATTAGTCAATCGCCCGCGGACGTCAGTGTTGCCGCCGTTGCCGCCCGCGGGCGGCATCTTCAACGCGTGGTTCAGACATGGGCGCTTTCGTACTGAAAGGTTGCACCCCGCCGCGGCGGGTGTTGAAAGGCTCAGTCGCAAGTCCTACATATGCATCATGACCAAGTTCAGCCTTCATGCGAGGTTCCTGCTTTTCGCGGGAAAGCTGCTGAACCGCCGGTAACCCCGGTGGGGTTGGCCGGTATGGCCTGACCTCGTCCGGGGTTTTCGTGATCTCCCACTGATCGAATGAAGAAGCGGAGGCGCCTGCGCCGCCGGGTTCCTTGCACGCGGAGCTTGTGTCTCGTGCTCCCGGCCGCGCCGCGTTGAAGCTTTGGGTTTCAGCAATCTCGGAATCGGAGGATGACATGTCCGGATACCTGACAAGCCAAATGCTCGACCCTGCGTGGCGCGGGCACATCGCGAATGACGGCGCCCACCGTCTCCGCCAGTGGATGACCGCGGCGGTACGGCGCTGGCAGCGGAGCAAGATGATCCAGGTACTGAATGACTTGGATGACTGGATGCTTGCCGACATCGGAATTCACCGCGCCGATATTCCGCGCTTTGCGGAAGAACTCACCGATCGGGAACTCCGCATGAGCCCTTTGGCCGGTCCCAAGACCGAAGCAGATGAGGAATCTGACGCGTTTCAGCTGGCGGCGTGAACGGCGCCCGTGCGTGCGATCGTCGGACGCACGGGCACCCACCGGACGGTTTGAACGGACGGAAAGGACCGATCATGATCTCCGCAGCTGACTTCGACGAACTCTTCCCTTCCATGTCCCGACCGCGGCGCCATCATGCACCGGGCACCGAACCGAGATCGCCAGGCGAGGCCTGCATCGCCCGGTGGGAGGATGACGGGGGCCGGACATTCCGCGGTTTCCCGGCCCACCACATCGTTCCGTCCGTGTGTGATGACGACGCAGTGCCGGGCCTGGTGCGAAATGGCGTCGCGTTTGCCATGACACCGGTGATGACGGCCTGTTCCGCCGCGCAACACATCGTGCCGCTCTGACCATCGTTCACATCATCGACCTTTGGGAGCACAAGCAGGCCTCGCTCTGGCATGACAACCTGCATCGGGAGGCGGCGCGGGCCGTGCAGGTCAGGATCGAAGCGGCCCTGACCCGGCATCGCGCGAACGCGTCTGATGCGGTGATATGTATCGAAGCCGGATCGCCTGCTCTGCGCCTCATCGAAATCTGCGCGGATCTCCGGCCGGATATCGCTGTAATGTGCGTGCATCATGATGGCCGGCTGGTCGCGCGGGTTTGTCGGATCGACAACCGACAGGGTGATCGCAGCGGGCCGCGCGCCGGTCCTGGTCGTGAAGCGCCTCCACACCGGAAGCTACGACCGCGTCCTTTTCGCGACGGGTGGCGCGGACGACGCATCCGGAGGCTTCGCCTTCGTGGCCGCCTTGCTGCCGGACGCCCGGCTGCACCTGGTCCAGGCCGTCCAGATCGCACCGCAACTCGAAGAGGCGATGTTGCGTATCGACACCGATCGGGCGGCGCTTACCCACCGGGACGCGCTGACCCGGAGCGCCCGGGACGGTTTGCGCGCGCTTGCCGCCACGGTTGCGCCGCGCGCCACGACGCGCGTGCTGCACGGCCCGCCGGCAAGGACGCTGGTCCGCGCGACGCGCCGCCCGAAACGTGAACCTCATCGCGCTCGGCCCGGGCCGCGCCAGCCTGATCCGGCGCGCATTCATCGGCAGCGTGACCCGGCGGGTGCTGCGCGATGCCGCCTGCGACGTCCTGATCTGCCACCCTGCTCCGACCGGTGGACGGCCTGGTCAGGCGGCCAGTACCAGCGTCGCGATCGAGAATAGACCACCACGCCAACGCCGTCCGAGATCGTCGTGACCAGCGGCCCGCTCGCCGTCGCCGGATCGAGCCGCAGGCGGCTGAGCAGGAACGGCAGCGACATGCCGACGAGGCTGCCTACGATCACCACGAGAAACATCGTCAGCCCGACGACCAGCGCGATCTGGGGCCCGCCGCGCAGCGCCCGAGCGGAAGGACCACCAGCGCCATGGACGCGCCGAGCGCCGCCGCGATGACCAGTTCGCGCAGGATTAGGTCGCGCCAGTCCCTCAGCGCCACATCCCCGGTCGCAAGGGCCCGGACCATCAGCGTGGCCGATTGCGAGCCGGCATTGCCGCTGCTGTCGATCAGCAGCGGCAGGAAGAACACCAGAGGCGAGAATCTTCTCCCCGAAATGCGCGACGCCGGCATCGGAAAAGAGATTGCCGAACACCAGAAGCGTCAGCCAGACGATGCGTTTCGAATAGAGCACGCCGATCCCCGCCTCGCGCAAGCTCTGCGTGAACGGCAACACGGTCGAGATCCGCTGGAAGTCCTCGGTCGCTTCGGCCTGTATCGCATCGGCGGCGTCGTCATGGGTGACGATGCCCACCGGCCTGCCTTCCGCATCGACGACCGGCACGGCCAGAATGTCGTAGCGCTCTATCGTCTTTGCGACATCTTCGCGATCCGTATCGACCGTGACCGAGATCGGCCGCGGATCCATGATCGCGCTGACCAGCGTGTCGTCGGCGGCCAGGACCAGTTCGTGCAGCTGGATCGAGCCGATCAGGCGACGGCTGTCATCGAGGATGTAGGAGCGGTAGATCGTCTCCTTGTCGGGAGCCTCCAGGCGCAGCGCGGCAATCGCCTCGCGCGCGGTTATGTCCGCTCCAAGAGTCGCATAGTCGGCGGTCATGATCGCGCCGGCGGTGTCCTCGGCATGATCGGCGAGGCGGCGGATGCCGATCCTCCTGCGCAAGGTCGCGCATCAGCTGCTTCTGTTCATCGGGTGGGGGAAACGGATCCCGAGCGGCCTAAGGAAGCGCGAGGACCAGGCGCCAGCGGCGCACAGCACCGCGCTGGTTCTGATGTAGCCCTTCTCCGTGTGCACGCCCGCAATCTTGCCATTGGCCAAGTCCAGCGCCCGCGCGGCGCATTCCTGGTGAATCGTGGCGCCCAGAGCTCTGGCCCCATCGGCGATAGCCGGCGCGGCGAGCGCAGGTTCGGCCTTACCGTCCCGCTCCGAATAGGACCCGCCGACCCATTTGTCGCGCGCTTCGGGGACGCGCTCAGCCACCTCCGCCCGGCTCAGGATGCGGGTGCCGACCTCGTACTCCCTGGCGACCTCGCGCCACCTTTCCCAGCCGGCCAGCACAGCCTCGTCGTGAGTGGCATAGACGAGACCGCAGCGTCGAAATCCAAGGTCCCGATTGATATCGCGCGTCAGCTCGTCCCACAGTCGCATGGAGAGCACCGAGAGCGGCAGTTCGCGGCGATCGCGGTTCTGCTGGCGGCACCAGCCCCAGTTTCGGCTCGATTGTTCACAGGCGACGTGGCCCTTCTCGAGCAGAGCCACAGAGAGGCCACGCTTCGCCAGGAAGTAGGCGGCCGTAGAGCCGAGGATGCCGCCGCCGACGATGACGACATCGGCCTCGGCCGGAAGACGCTCATCGCTGTGAATGCTTTCGACTCGGGGCGACATGTTTCCACCAACCTCGGCTGCCAAGAATGCGGAAGCAAAGTTCCGATCAGCCCTTCATCGCATCGTGCGCTCGAAAGAATGTGCCGAAATCACCTGGGACTTCGCCAGATGTGCGGGCCTTTTGATCGCTTGATAGATACGATCTGCTTAAGCCCGACCGAGTTCCAGTTCGGGGGCGGCGGCGCAACCTGCGAAGTGGTGCTGCTTGGTTCTTAAGGACCGTCAGCCCGCCTGACGGCCGAGGATTTGCACCCTCGGCCGCGGCACCGCCGCAATCTCGAGCAGTCGCCAGGCGGTTGCTTTTCGGGACTTCCGTCTTCGGACTGCCCCTCGAGTCGGGGCCTCGGACCTCTCTCGCGGCAATTTCTTTCGATCGGTCCGCAACAACGATACTTCCGGCCGATCGCGACGCCCAGACCCGCACTTTCCGCTGACGCTCCTCAGTATCCTTGAGACTGGAAAGTTGTGGTGCTCGACTTCGATCCCAACGCGCTGGCGATTACCTTCGAGCGTCGCATCCGCGGCAAGTGGATCGGCGGATGCCGCGGCTCCACCCAGGAGGAGTAGCCGCCATGATCCGCGTCCTCGCGCTGCTTCACGTCGTGCTGGTCACGACCGGCGCGATGGACAGCAGCTGGGCGATGGCGAAAAGCCTCGCCATGTCGCATGCACCGATCATCAAGGAGGTCCAATAAGCGAACGCCGCGACTGGGGCCCTCGTTGCTCAAAGTACACTTGCGATCAGCCGCTCGGCCCGTGCGGTCTCGCCCTGGAGCACGCGCGACATGCGCTCGAAGTGGCCGAGATCGTGGGCGTTGATCACCGCGCGTGGATATGTAGTGCATGACGCTCTTCTCTCTGGCCGCTGAAGGGCCGGCTTGATCCAAGCCCCGTCGTTCTCAGCTCGGGAATGCCTTGGTGACTTCCGGCTCTCAACGTTTGGCGCGCCACCAGGCGATGCGGTCCAGCAGGCCATAGCCCTGGATGACGGCCGGCATGAACCAGGGATTGCCGCGATAGAGCGGGATCGCTGCAGGCGGCCGGAAGTCGAAGGCGGTGCGCGCGCGCTCGCCGTCCCCCATCAGCTTGTGGGCAGCCCGCGTGCCGACCCACGGCGCCCAGACCACGCCGGAGCCGCAGAAGCCGGTGGCATAGACCACGCCGTCCTTCTCGAAGATGCGGGGCAGCATGTCGCGGTGCATCGCGACGTTGCCGAACCAGCAGTGCGAAAGCCGAACCTTCGCCAGTTCCGGGAAGAGCTCCATCAGTCCCTTGCGCAGACGCAGCGTCGGCGCCGCCGGGTCGCCCACGCGCGAGCTGTCGCGGCCGCCGAGCAGGATGCGTCGGCCGTCGGGCGTGGGGCGGTAGTAGAAGCCGAGCTGGCGGTTCTCGCCCGTCATCATCAGCTTCGGCATCAGCCGCGCCATCATCTCGGGCGCGAGCTCCTCGGTGACGATGATCCGGCTGCGCACCGGCACCAGCCGGCGGCGCAGGAAGGGGACCGCGCCGTCGGTGTAGCCGTTGGTGCAGACCAGGACCTGCCGCGCCTGCACCGTCCCGGCCGAGGTCGCGACCCGGAATCCGTCGACGTCCCGCTCGATCGCAGTGACGGGCGTGCTCGCATGCACGATCAGACCCGAAGCCAGCGCCACCCGCAGGAGCTCGGCGTGGAACTTGGCCGGGTGCAGCCCGCCGATGTCCATCCGGACGGTGCCGCCGCGGTAGAAGTCGGTGCCGATGTAGTTGCGCTGCTCGGCATGCGGGACGGCGTAGGACTCGATCCCGAGGCGCTTGGCCAGCGCCTCGGCGCCGCGGGCCATCGTCCCGTACTGATCGTATCCGAGCGCGCCCTTGAACAGGCCAGTCCGTCGGAAGTCGCACTCGAGCCCTTCGGTCCTGATGAAGTCGTAGAGGAACTCTCGGGCGACCTTGCCCTCGGCCTCGATGGCTATCGCCTTCTCCTCGCCGAAGCGCCGGGCGATCGTTGCGTAATCGGGCCGGATGCTTCCGCTGGTGATTCCGCCGTTGCGCGACGAGGCACCCTCGCCTGGCCTCATCGCATCGAAGGCCGCGACCGACCGCCCCGCGCGGGCCAGCACCAGCCCGGCCGAAAGTCCGGCATAGCCCGCGCCGACGATCGCCACGTCGACCTTCTTGGCCAGCGGCTGCCGCGGCAGCGGCCTGACCGGTGCCGCTTCCCACCAGAACGGCGTGTTCTTGTCCGCGGCCGGCGCGCGCAGCTCCTCGCCGCGCGCGGCCCCACTGTCGAACGCGAGCGTCATGGCCGGCCTTCCTGGGTCAGATGTGGTCGTCGCGGACGTCGAGCGCGTCGCGCAGGCCGTCGCCGATGAAGTTGAAGCTCGTCACCGCGATGGTGATGGCGGCCCCGGGGATGATGGCGAGCCACGGCGCGGTGGCCAGATACTGCTGGGCGCCGTTCAGCATGTTGCCCCAGCTCGGCAGCGGCGGCTGGATGCCGTAGCCGAGGAAGCTGATGTAGGCCTCGAGCAGGATCGCGTGGGCGACGGTCAGGGTGGCCGCCACGATGATCGGGCCGGTGGCGTTCGGCAGGATCTCGCGGAACATGATGTGGGTTCCGCTCAGGCCCAGCATCCGCCCGGCCTGGACGAACTCGCGCTCCTTGAGCGAGCGGACCTCGGCCTCGACGATGCGGGCGACCTGCATCCAGCTGGTGATCGCGATGACGACGGTGATCATCGCGGGGCTCGGCTTCAGCGCCGCGGCGATCGCCAGCACCAGGAAGATCGAGGGAAAGGCCAGGAAGCCGTCGACGGTGCGCATCAGCGCCGCCCCGACCCAGCCGCCGCGATAGCCGGCGATGACGCCGACAATCGTTCCGACAATCGTCGATAGCACCATGGCGAAGAAGCCCACCAGCAGCGACACCCGTCCTGCCATCAGCAGCCGCGCCGCCTGGTCACGCCCGAGGGGGTCGGTGCCGAGATAATGGTCGCCGGTCAGCGGCGGGGCGAAGCGGGCGCGGATGTCGATCTGGAGCATGTCGTAGGGCAGCAGCCAGGGGCCGATGACGCACGCCAGCGTCAGCGCGGTGATCATCGCCAGCCCGAGCAGCGCCAGGCGGTGACTCATGAAGCGGCGCACCGAGCGGTTGTGCCACCAGCGGCTCGGACCTACGTAGTCGGCGAGAGCGGTCATGTCGGCTGACTCCTGTTCGGGCGTGGGGTTGCGCGCTCAGGCGAGACGGATGCGCGGGTCGACGATGGCGATGACGATGTCGGCGATCAGGTTGCCGGCGATCACGAGGATGGCCGAGAACATCAAAAGGCCCATCACCACCGGGTAGTCGCTGTAGCCGAGGCTGTCGAGGAACAGCCGCCCCATCCCCGGCCAGGTGAAGACCGTCTCGGTGACGAGCGCGCCGGTCAGCAGGCTCGGCAGCTGCATGCCGGCCAGGGTGATCATCGGCAGGAGCGCGTTGCCCACGACGTGCTTCATCAGGATCCGGCGCTCGCTCAGGCCCTTGGCGCGGGCGGTCTTGACGAACTCCTGGCTGATGACGTCGAGCGTCGCGGTCCGCATGTAGCGGCTCCAGATCGCGACATGCACGAGCGCCAATACGATGCTCGGCAGGATCAGGTGGTGCAGGTAATTGAGCACCGAGCCGTCGCCGATCGTGTACATGTTGCCCGCAGGCAGCCACCCGAGCTGCAGCGAGAAGACGTAGATGCCGACGAGGCCGAACCAGAAGGTCGGGATCGACAGCGCGACCATGGCGCCGATCGTCGCCACGTAGTCGAAGCCCGAGTAGCGGTGGGTGGCGCCGCGAATGCCGATCCAGGTGCCGAGCGCGATCGCGATCACCGTGGAGGACCCCATCAGCAGCAGCGTGGCGAAGACATGCCGGCCGATCACCGACACGACCGGCGCGCCGTCGCGGAACGAGTGGCCCCAGTCGCCCTGCACGAGCCGCCAGGCCCAGTCGAGATACTGCGCCCAGATCGGCCGGTTCAGGCCCAGTTGCTCCTTCAGTCGCTCGAGATCGTCCGCGGTCATGCCCGGATCGAGCCCGTACTGCGCCATTGGGCCGCCGGGGATGAGGTTCAGGATGGTGAAGCCGATGATCGAGACGATCACCAGGAGCACCAGGCTCTGCGAGAGGCGGCTAAGCAGGAACGCGCGCATTCAGCCCTCCATGGGTGCGAGGATGATGTCGGTGAGTTGCCGCCGCCCGGGGCTGGGCCCGGGCGGCGGCCGCCTTCACGAGCTCGCCCAGTACCAGGCCGCGGCGTTCCAGGATTCCGTGCGGGTGTTGGGGTTGGCCTCGACCCCGTGCAGCCCTTCCTTGTGCCCCCGCACCTGCGTGTTCTGGAAAAGGGGCAGGAAAGGCAGGTCGCCACGGACCAGCTCCTGCACGCGATAATAGATCTCGCGCCGCCTTTCCGGATCGAAGGTGCGAACGCCTTCCTCAAGCAGGGCATCGACCTCCGGGTTCGAGTATTGCGCGTTGTTCGAGCCGCTGCCGCCCTGCGCGGCGATCGCCCGCGTGTGGAAGCGGTTGGTGACGTCCGGGTCGCCGCCGATCTGATAGGTGATCCCCACCATGGCCGTGTCGAACTGCGACTGCGACCAGAACTCGCCCCACATCACCGCCGCCGGCAGGTTCGAGATGGTCATCTCGACGCCGATCTCGGCCAACGTCTGCTGCAGGAACTGCTGGGTCTGCTCCCGCAGGTGGTGGCCCGCGGTGGTCGAGTTGGCGAAGGACAGCCGCACGCCGTCCTTGGCGCGGATTCCGTCCGGCCCGGGTAGCCAGCCGGCCTCGTCGAGGATCTGGGCCGCGCGCTCCAGGTTGTATCTCTGCGCCGGAAGGTCCGGATTACGGTAGGGGGACTGCGGCGGCAGGAAAGTTTCGGTCGTCGTCGGCACGCCGTAGTAGAGCGCGTCGATGACCCCCTGCCTGTCGATGGCCGCGTAGAGCGCCTCGCGGACCGCCGGGTCCTTGAACTGCGGGCGCTCGAGGTTCAGGTAGATCGACTCGACCGCGGGCGACGGCACCAGCGTCACGACCCGCCCCGGCAGATTGCTGGCTTCCGCGTAATTGTCCGCGGTGATGAACGCATTGCCGACCAGGTCGATGTCACCGCTCTTGAATTGGGTGTAGAGGACGGTGACATCCGGGATGTACTTGAAGACCAGCCGCTCGATATAGGGGCCTTCGCCGAAGTAGTCGGGGTTGGCGACGAGCTCGATGTGGTCACCCGCGACCCGCTGCCCCCACTTGAACGCGCCGGTGCCGATCGGCGCCTGGTTGAAGGCGGCGGCATTGGGATCGGCCTCCTTCTCCAGGACGTGCTTGGGCACGATGAAGGTCTCGGTCAGGAACGACAGATAGGGCGCGAAGGCCTCCTCCATCCGCCAGGTGATCTCGGTGGGCGAGACCACGGTGATGTCGCGCAGCAGCGAGTGGCCGGTCGTGCGCCAGGCGCGGAAGTCCGGGTTGGTGATGAGCTCGAGGGTAAACTTCACGTCCTCGGCGGTGAAGGGCTCGCCGTCGTGCCAGCGGACGTCGTCGCGCAGGCGGATGCGCCATTCGAGGCCGTCCTGCGAGATGCCGCCGTTCTCCTGGGTCGGCACCTCGACCGCGAGGTTCGGCTGGATGACGCCCTGCGGATCGATGCGGAAGAGCGCGTCGAAAATCGAGAAGTGCACGCCGTCATCGGTCTCGATCTTCGCCATCAGCGGATTGAAGACCGTGGGCTCCTGCGAAAGCCCAACGACGACGCGGCCGCTGGGGGCCGCCGGGGGGGTCTGCCCGAAGGCCGGCTCGCCCAGCAGATTGAGCGCGATGAGGCCGACAGCCCCCGTCACCGCCAACAGTCGCAGCGCCGCGCGCCGCGGGAAGTTGGCCATAGTCTCAGGACGTTGGTTCATGATTTCTCCTCCGTATTAGGGTGATGCTCGCCTTGGTTCTCAGCCGTTTGCCGCGACCGAGCGGGCGGCCCCGGGCTGCTCTCCCGGGATCGCCGCCACCAGTTCGCGCGTGTAGGCCGACTGCGGATTCAGGAAGATCTGCGACGGCGGCCCGTGCTCGACGATCCGCCCCTTCTGCATCACCGCGATCTCGTCGCTGATCTGGCTGGCGACCCGCAGGTCGTGGGTGATGAAGATCATCGACACGCCGGTCTCCCGCTGGACCTGATCCAGGAGCTTCAGGATCTGGGCCTGGATCGACACGTCGAGCGCCGAGACCGCCTCGTCGGCGACCAGGAGCTTCGGCTTGAACATCAATGCCCGCGCGATGCCGATTCGCTGGCGCTGCCCGCCGGAGAACTCGTGCGGATATCGGCCGAAGGCGCCGGCATCGAGCCCGACGTGGGCGAGAAGCGCCCGCGCCTCCTCGCGCGCCTTGGCATAGGGCATGCCGTGCGCGACCGGGCCGACGGTCAGGATCTGGCCGATCGTCGAGCGCGGGTTGAGCGAGGCGAATGGATCCTGGAAGATCATCTGGATCTGCGGCCGCAGCGTTCGGAACTTGGGCTCGGAGAGCTGGGCGATGTCGCGGCCTTCGAACACGATCCGCCCGCCGTCGCTGTCCATGAGCTTGATCAGCAGCCGACCCAGCGACGATTTGCCGGAACCGCTCTCGCCGACGACGCCCAGCGTGCGGCCGGGCGCCAGGTCGAAGGACACCTCCCTCACCGCCGGCACGATCCGCTGCGAGCCGAACAGCGCGCTGCCGCTGCGATAGGTCTTCACCAGGCCCTCGACCTTCAGGATCGGCGCCTCGCTGGCAGTCTTCAGGGGAGGGCGGTCCTTGCCGGTCAGATGCGGGACGGCCGCGATCAGGCGCCGGGTATAGGGATGGCGGGGCGACTTCAGGACCTGCTCGGCGCTGCCCTGCTCGACGAGGCGCCCCTTCTCCATCACCACGACGCTGTCGGCGATCTCGGCCACCACCCCGAAGTCGTGGGTGATGAACATCACGCTCATACCCTTGCGGCGCTGGATGTCGCGGATCAGCTTCAGGATCTGCGCCTGGGTGGTCACGTCGAGCGCGGTCGTCGGCTCGTCCGCGATCAGGATCGTCGGCTCGAGCGTAAGCGCCATGGCGATCATCACCCGCTGCCGCTGCCCGCCGGAAAGCCGGAACGGATACTGGTGATACATGAGCTCGGGATCGGGCAGACCCACCTCGGCCAAAAGCTCGATGGCGCGGGCGCGACGCGATTCCGGCGTGCCGACGCCATGCGCCGCCATCACCTCGGTGATCTGCGCGCCGACCGTCATCAGCGGATTGAGCGCCGAGAGCGGGTCCTGGAAGATCATCGACACGACCCGGCCGCGCAGGTCGCGCAGTTTCTCGGTCGGCATGCCCACGATGTTCGTCCCGTCCAGGTGGATTGCACCCGACGCGACGCGGATCACCTTGGACAGAAGCCCCATGATCGCATTTGCGGTGACAGACTTGCCCGACCCGGACTCGCCGATGACGCACAGGATCTGCCCGCGCTCGAGATCGAACGAGATGTCCTGGACGGCGTTGGTCCGTTCCATCCCTTTCGGCAAGCTTACGGTCAGCCCACGCACCGAAAGCGCCGCCTCGTGGGGGGGTACAGCCTGGATGCTTGCAACCACAAAGATCCTCCCCTTTTCGACCGCGCCGGTACTCCTGCCGCGGATTGCGTCTTCGGATCGCTCCGTTGTGCCAATGAGTTTGGCTATTCTGTCCCAGCAGAATCTCCGAAATGCAGCACACGGGCGGCAGGAACTTTTTAAGCGAAGGCCGGAATCGGCATTTCTCGCTGCGCCCTGTCCGCCCGATCGGCCGTCCTCAGGAAGCCCAGCGGGCGCTCCTGTGAGGTTTGCTGCATACCCCGATGCGTCATCCCGATCGGCGAAGCTCCCCGCGAGTCGCCATGCACCGGATCATACCCCATCCGGCGCCATTTGAGCAGATTCCGATCATTCCGGTTCGGCGCCCGAGGTGTTGAAGTAGCTCGCACATTCGTCTGGCGCGAAGGGCCGCGGCTGTGGTAGCTCCGAGGATGTCGAGGGTTCTGGCGGCGGCCTTTGGGAGCATTGCCTCGAGCTTCCGAAGCTCCCCGGCCGGTGCACTCCCACGCCGAGCGTGTTGCGGCAGAGATGCCCTCGCCCGGCGCGGCAGTTGCGGCAGAAGCCGCAGACGATATGCCCCTCCCCGGACACCCGCTCGCCATGCTTGAACCGCGTCACCGCGGCGCCGGTGTCGGCGACGCGCCCAACGAATTCGTGCCCGACCACCATCGGCACCGGCACCGTCGCCGCCGCCCAAGCATCCCAGTTCCAGATGTGCACGTCGGTGCCGCAGATGGCGCTCTTCGTAACTTTGATCAGCACGTCGTTCGGCCCCGGTTCGGGGATCGGGACCTCCTGCATCCAGAGCCCCGGCTCCGGCCGCGCCTTCACGAGTGCCAGCATCTCGTTCTTCATGCGATCACTCCCAGTTCGCGCCCGACGGCGGCGAAGGCCTCGATCGCCGCCGCCACGTCCTCGGGGGAATGGGCGGCGGACATCTGGGTGCGGATGCGCGCCTGCCCGCGCGGCACTACCGGAAACGAGAAGCCGATGACATAGACCCCTCGCGCCGGCAGTGCTCGGCGATGCTGTCCTCGCCGCGCAGCCCGGCCAGCACGATCCGGATCTTCTCTTCCGCCGAATGCTGCTTCCGCGTCGCCCGACGGATCTCCTTCACCGCCTTCTCGGCAGCCGCTCTCTGCGTCCCGGGTTTCTGGCTCATCTCCACTCCTTGGCGGTTACGATGAGCCAGAAACCCTCCGTTGCTCAATCACCTCACACCGTCCCATGGGCGCTGACGGCGGACACCTCGTTCTCCTTCAGCACGGTGATGATCTGCTCGTCAGTGAACCTGCCGCGCTTCATGGATCGTCCTCCTTCGCTCATTCAAAGGTGGAAAATCCAGCTCGCAATGGCCCGGCCCGCGGGGACAACGTCAAGGGAAAGGTCAAAACCACCGAAGAGCAGGCGCTCCCGCTCCAGATCCCGATCGGCCTGCTCATCTCGAACGGTCCCGGCACGATCTTCGCTCAGGGAGTGGTTTGTCCTCATCAACGCATCCGCGCGAGTCACGTCATGCGCCGACCTTATGCGGGATGAACTGCTTTCGGGCTCTCGTCCATTTGCGCGATCACGCGATCCAGAAGACGATCGGTCAATCTGGCCCGGACGTCCGCGAAATCCCGGTCCACCCATTTGTTGTCGATGTTTTCCGGGTCCGCCTTCCGATCATAGAGCTCGCCCCACCCTTCGCCTGCGGGCACGATCAATGTCCAATCCTCGGTAACGAGGGTTCTGATCCGGGCCGGAGAACGGTAGCCTTGCCGCTCGTTGGCGTCGTTATATTCCACCAGGACATCGGAGCGCCGTTCCGCCGTTTCGTCGCCGAGGACGGGCAGGAATGATCTTCCCTGCATACCATTGTAAGGCACGAGGCCGGCCCGCTGGAGGATCGAGGGCGCGATATCGACCGTCGATGTCAACGCGGCACATCGGGCCGGTTGTTCCGGATCGGACGGATCGCTCCAGATCAGGGGCACCTTGTTGATCGACTCCCGCATCCAGGGCCCCTTCAGGAGAAGATCGCTGTCCCCGAGGTAGTCGCCATGATCCGAGGTGAATATCACCACGGTCCTGTCGGCACGCCCCGAGGCCTCCAGGGCAGCGAGAATCCCGCCCACCGCCTCGTCGATCATCGTGATCATTCCGGCCGTTAGAGCCATCGCTTCGCGCAGATGCCGTTCAGGCGCCATAAACGAGAACGTGCGCGCGGCCGGCGGCGTGCCGGCTTCGTAGTCTTCGCGCAGCTTTGCCAGCGGCACGGGTGGCGCCTTGTGATCGACATAGCGCGTGCCCAGATCGAATTGGTCGGGGCTGTACATGTCCCAGTAACGGCCCGGCGGGTTGAACGGGTGGTGGGGGTCCGGGAACGACACGAAGGTGAAGAGCGGCTGCTCCGACCCCGCCTGATCCACGAGATACTCGATCGCTTGGTCCCGGATGTAGGACGTCGTGTAGGCCTCTTCCGGCATGTCGGGGCGCAATGCCTGCGGCACCGTGTAATTGTGCGGCAGCCCGCGCATCGGATCTTCGGCCACCTGCGGGTAATTGCGACGCAGCCACTGGCGGTAATGTCCGCCGGCTTCGGTGCCGTGATCCGTCACCATATCGATGTGATCGTAGCCATAATAGGGCAACGGAATGCGATAGCCATCCTCGCCGCGATACCGGCTCGGCTGCTCTTCCTCGTATAGGCTTTCATCGACCTTCCACGCTTCCGGGATCGGACCGGCATCACTCCTGGCCGGGACCCTTCGCCCGATCATCGGCTGAAGATGAGACTTGCCGATGGCCCCGGTCCGGTAGCCGCCCGCGCGCAGGACATCGACGACGGTATTGGCTTCGATCGGTAGATGGCAGCCGTTGTAGCGGAGCCCGTGAACCGTCGGGAACCGCCCCGTCATGAAGCTCGCGCGGTTCGGCATGCACACCGGAGAGGCCACGAAATACTGGTCGAACGATGTGCCGTGCGCCGCGATGCGATCGATGTTCGGCGTCCTGACGACCGGATGGCCATTGCACCCGAGCCAGTCCCAGCGGTGCTGGTCGGTCATAATGACGAGAAAGTCCGGTCGGTCGGTCATGGTCACTCCTTGTCGTCCGGTCCGGGCTTGCCCGCACATTCCTTGAAGACGCGCAGGGTGCATTGCCGGCAGATGCGATCGTCCGCGCGCCGCACGGCTTCGGCGATGGCTTCGGTCTTGTGGGTGTGAACGTTTTCCTGCCCGACGAAGCGCAAGACCCCAAGCCGCTCCAGCGTCCGCAATGTAGGAGCCGCCGCCGCGATGAGATGCATGTCGCCGCCTTGCTCGCGCGCCTTCTTCGCGCGTTCGATCAGGAAGTCCGCACCTGTGAGGTCGATCTTGCTAACGCCTTTCAGTCCGAGAATGCGGGTCTGCGGGCCCTCTGCGCGCGCCTCGATCCGGTCGAACTCGCGCTCGATGTGTTCGACCGAGGCAAAGAAGATGGGCCCCTCGACCCGCGTCATGCGGATCTGCGGACATACCGGCAGTCCCAGCGTCTCGGCATTCCTGAAAACTCTGCGGCCATGGGCCGTGGTTGGCGCGCCGACCGCGACAAGCGGCTGTGCGCTGTCTTTCAGGAAGACGACGAGTGACACGACGACGCCGACCATGATCGCGAAGTCGAGTTCGGAGAAGACGCCGGTGAAGAAGGTCGACAGCAGGATGAGGGTTTCGCTGCCTCCGCTTTTCACGATGTGCCGGACCTCGCGAACGTTCAGGAGCCGCCACGCGACGTAGAGAATGACCGCAGCCATCGCAGGTGCGGGAACGAGCGGCACAAGCGGGCCGACGACGAGCAGGGCAAGCAGGAGGAATGCGGACGCGAAGACGGCAGACAGGGGTGTTTGAGCCCCGCTATCCAGATTTACGCCGGAGCGCGTGAAGGAACCGGAGCCTGCATAGCATTGCGTGACGCTGCCCACGACGTTGGACAGGCCCTGACCGATCAGCTCCTGATTGCTGTCGTACTTGTCACCTCGGCGCGCGGCGAAGGATTTGCCGATCGAGATCGCTTCGAGCAGGCCGACGAACGCAATCGCGGCGGCCCCCGGCAGAAGCTGACCCCAGAGGTCGAGATCGAGGGACGGTGTCGTCAGCGCCGGGACGACCGACTCCAGCGGCGAGAAGAACGCGATCTGGCCTTCGGGCCAGACTGGAAGCTGTGCCACGAGGCCGCCGAGGACGAGCGCGAGTACGAAGGCCGGGAGCCGCCGGTCGATCTTCTGCATGACGACGACGCTGGCGAGAGTGACGCAGCCGACAATGAACGTGCTCCAATGCACGGCGCCCAACTCCGGCAACAGGCGGGAAATCCGCTCGACCACCTCGCCGCCACGTCCGACATCCACGCCGAAGATCGCCGGCAACTGCGATACCGCGATCAACACGGCGGCCGCTGCGGTGAAACCGACGATGACCGAATGGGAAACGAAGGCGATGAGCGCGCCGAGCCCGGCAAGGCCCGCGATCAGCTGCATCACTCCGACCATCAGCGTCAGCGTGATCGCCAGCGCGGTGAAGGCGGGCGTGCCCGCTGTTGCGAAGGCAGACAGGGTCACGAAGACCAGAGCCGAAATCGCCGTTGTGGGGCCCGACACCATCACCCGGGACGAGCCCCAAAGCGCGGCGATCACGGCGACGACGATGGCCGAGAACAGACCGTATTCAGGCGGCAGACCTGCAATCAGAGCGAAAGCGACGCCTTGAGGAAGGACGATGGCCGCCCCGGTGAGGCCCGCGAAAGCGTCCTTTCGCAGGGTCTCCCGCGTCACGTCCTTGTGCCAGGGGCGACGCGGCGAAAGACGCGTGGTCGCGTTCCGGGCCCAGCCTGCCATCAGCGTTTCTCGGGTCGTCCGGCCTAACCTTCGGCCGCAGTCCTGACCGGGGCAGAGCCCGAATTCCTGGCGATCAGGTAGTGGGCCACCACCAGAACCACGCCGGCAGCTGTGGCGATGCCGTGGATCAACGGATCGTGCAGGATGATCCCGACAGCGAGCGCCAGACGCAGCACCACCTGCCAGGTCCGCAGCCGGGCGAAGTCGAACGCGGCGAGCGCACTGGCCAACAGATAGAGCGCGACAGTGAGCCGCAGGATCAGCAGCAGAAGGTGCAGGACGTGGACCTCGCCATCGTAGCCCGGCAAGTAGACGATGCCGGTTTCCTGCGGATCCAGGACTGCCTGCGGGATCAGCAGGAGCTCCGGATAGGCTGCGAAGATGAACGGGATGACGAACATCACGATCCCCGAGCGGACCGCCGAAAAGCCGGTCATGATCGCATCGGCCTTGGTGATCGAGGCGGCGGCATAGGCCGCCAGCGCCACCGGCGGCGTGATGGCCGAGGCCGCCGCGAAGTAAAAGATGAACATGTTTGCGGTGAATATCGACAGTCCCAGCCCGGCCAACACCGGCCCCATCAGCAGCGACACGTTGATGAAGGCCGGCGCCGCGGGCATGCCCATGCCCAGGAGGATGGCCAGCAGCATCGTCACGGCCAGCGCCAGGAACTGGAAGATGCCCGCACCGCCTTCGCCGAGATTCAGGCTGTTGAGCCATTGCAGCACGTCGAGAGAGATGTAGAAGGGCATGCCGGTCATCTTCAGGCTGAAGTCGATGATCGTCACGACGAGGAACATCAGATAAAGGGTAGCGATCAGCGTACCGGCATCGGACAGCGCGTCGATCAGCTTGCACGGTGCGGCCCGCATGGCCGGATCGAGGAACAAGAGCCCCATCAGCAGCAGCACCGCCCACCATCCGGCCCCGCCCACGTCACCGGCCGCGTTCTGAACGAGTTGCAGCACCCAGGGCAGGTTCCGCGCGGAGCAGCCGTTATCGGTGATCGTCTGCTCGGCGCCCAGAAGCGCGCCGAACGGGCCGCAGCCGACCGCTTCCTTCGAGGTCAGCAGCAGGGCGGTGATCAGGAAGATCGGCGCGAAGATCATGACCAGGTTCAGGATGTCCTGACGGCTCATGTGCATGTCCTGGGTGAACTCGCCGACCGCCTGGATGTTCTGCCGGCGTGCCTGGAAGACAACCGAAAGGAATAGGCAGAAGAAATAGGCGATGGCGGGGATCAGAGCGGCGACGATCACGTCGCCATAGGGCACTGCCGTCATCGAGGCGAGGATGAAGGCCGCCACGCCCATCACCGGCGGCATGACCGTGCCGCCGGACGAGGCCGCAGCCTCGATACCGCCCGCGAAGGTGCGCGAGAATCGTCGGACCCGCGACGCGGGAAGGTGCCGACGTCGACTATCTTTTCGCTCAGGTGAAGGTCGAGGAGCGGTTCGTCGACACCTCTCCGAACTGCGGCAACATGCTGTCGGCGGTAGGGCCGTTCGCGATCGAGGCGGGGCTCGTGCCGGCGAACGGGCCGGAAACCAAGGTTCGGGTTCACAACGTCAATACCGGCAAGATCATCGAGACCATGGTCCAGACGCCGGGCGGCAGGGTTCGCTACCAAGGCGACGTCGCGATCGACGGCGTGCCTGGAACTGCGGCGCCGGTCTACCTGGCCTTTACCGAGGCGGTCGGCGCCAAGACCGGCCGGCTCCTTCCGACCGGAGCGGCCCTGGAGGTCATCGACGACGTGCCCGTCTCGCTGATCGACGGCGCCATGCCGGTGATGGTCGTCCGCGCCGAGAGCTTCGGGCTCGACGGCCCGCCCGGACTTGGCGATCACGTTCGCCCGCACCAGCCGGTCCATGCCGGCGATACCGATGGCCGAGAGCAGGCCGCCGATCGTGGTGGGGATCAGCGTGACGAAGAGCGCCACCAGGAATACGACGGGGATCGTCGCGCCCGAGAAACGGGCG
Source organism: Amaricoccus sp. (assembly GCF_036846665.1). NCBI lineage: Bacteria > Pseudomonadati > Pseudomonadota > Alphaproteobacteria > Rhodobacterales > Paracoccaceae > Amaricoccus > Amaricoccus sp. The sequence goes on from NZ_DAIUBO010000004.1 coordinate 46,270, forward strand.
AAGGGCTCGAGCGTCATCACGACGAACAGGAAGATCAGCGTGAAGCCGACCAGCAGGATGTCGAGCGCGATCTCGTTGGGCGTCTTCTGCCGCTCGGCGCCCTCGACGAGGGCGATCATGCGGTCGAGGAAGCTCTTGCCCGGCTCGGCGGTCACCTTGACCACCAGCCAGTCCGAAACGACCCGCGTGCCGCCGGTGACCGCCGAGCGGTCGCCGCCCGACTCGCGGATCACCGGCGCGGACACGCCGGTGATCGCGCTCTCGTCGACCGAGGCGACGCCCTCGACGATCTCGCCGTCGGCCGGGATGATGTCGCCGGCCTCGACCAGAACGACGTCGCCGCGCCGGAGGCTCGACGACGTTACCTCGCTCCAGGCGTCGCGCGGCGCATCGGCGGCCGGCAGCTTCTTGCAGTTGGTCTCCGCCTTTGTGGCGCGCAGCGAGGCGGCCTGCGCCTTGCCGCGGCCCTCGGCGACGGCCTCGGCGAAATTCGCAAAAAGCACCGTCAGCCAGAGCCAGACGACGATCTGCAGGATGAGGCCGGTGTCGCTTGCGCCGCCGCCAGGCAGGAGGCGCAGGAGGAGGATGACCGTGGTAAGCGCCGCGACCACTGCGGTGACGAAGATCACCGGGTTCCGGGCGAGGCGGCGGGGATCGAGCTTGGCGACCGAGGTGGCGAGCGCCTCGGTAGAGAGCGCCGGCGTGTAGCGCGGCTGCGCGTGCTTGCGGGCCATGGGACGTGCTTCCGGGTCAGAAGGTCTGGCCGGCGGCGAGCGAGACCGCTTCCGCGATCGGGCCGAGCGCCAGCACGGGGAAGAAGGTCAGCGCGCCGAGGATCACGACGGTCGCAATCAGCAGCACCACGAAGAGCGGCCCGTGGGTCGGGAAGGTTCCCGCCGTCGGCTGCGCCGGCGTCTTGGCCGCGAGGCTGCCGGCGATCGCCAGCATCGGCACGATGAAGGCGAAGCGGCCGAGTTGCATGGCGATCCCCTGTAGCGTGGTGTGGAAGGGCAGCGCCGCGCCGAAACCGGCAAAGGCCGAGCCGTTGTTGCCGGTCGCCGAGCTGTAAGCGTAGAGGATCTCGGAGAGGCCGTGCGGGCCGGGGTCCTGCACCGCGGCGAGCGCCGCCGGAACAGTCGCCGCCAGCGCACCGAAGACGAGGATCCCGAGCGGCATCGACAGGAAGGCGAGGACCGCGAGCTTGACCTCGCGCGCCTCGATCTTCTTGCCGAGGTACTCGGGCGTGCGCCCGACCATCAGCCCGGCCAGGAATACCGCGAGCACGACGAACAGCAGCATGCCGTAGAGCCCGGCGCCGACGCCGCCGAAGATCACCTCGCCGCTCTGCATGTTAAGAAGCAGCGCTAGACCCGGCAGCGGCATGAAGCTGTCGTGCATGGCGTTGACCGAGCCGTTCGAGGCGGCGGTGGTCGCCTCGGCCCAGAGTGCCGACAACCCGGCGCCGAAGCGGACCTCCTTGCCCTCCATGTTGCCGGCGGCCTGGTCGATCGGCAGGGCCGAGAGCAGCGGGTTGCCCACGGCCTCGCCGGCGTAGATCACCGCAAGCCCCGCCAGGAACAGAACGCCCATGGCGGCGAAGAGCGCAAGCCCCTGGCGGCGATCGCCGACCATCCGCCCAAAGAGGAAGACGAAGGCGACCGGGATCAGCAGGATCGAGACGCACTGCAGCAGGTTCGAGACGATCGTCGGGTTCTCCAGTGGATGCGCCGAATTGATCCCGAAGAAGCCGCCGCCGTTGGTGCCGAGCTGCTTGATCGCCACCTGGCTCGCCACCGGACCCTGAGCCCGCGTCTGGAGCTGAGCAAGAGCCGCGGAGAAACCCTGGCGCTGCTGGTCA
>NZ_DAIUBO010000005.1:0-39422 GCF_036846665.1 Amaricoccus sp.
AGCTCTTGCGGGTGCGCCAGGGGCGGGGCCAGCCGATCCGCAGCGACGGGCCGGGGAGCCCCCACCTGGCCAAGAGCGGCACGCCGACCATGGGCGGGCTGCTGATCCTCTCGGCCATCGTCTTCTCGACCCTGCTCTGGGCGCGCTGGGACAACGGCTATGTCTGGATGGTGCTCTTCGTGACCCTGTGCTTCGGGCTGATCGGCTTCGTCGACGATTACGCCAAGGTGCGCAAGCAGACCCATGCCGGGGTCTCGGGGCGGGTGCGGCTCGGCGCGGGCTTCGCGGTGGCGCTGATCGCCGGGGGCTGGGCGATGTATCTGCATCCCCCCGACCTGACCGGGCAGCTCGCCTTCCCGGTCTTCAAGCAGTTCATGCTCGATCTCGGCTGGTTCTTCCTGCCCTTCGCGATGCTGGTGATCGTCGGCGCGGCCAATGCGGTCAATCTCACCGACGGGCTCGACGGGCTGGCGATCATGCCGGTGATGATCGCGGCAGGCTCCCTCGGCGTCATCGCCTATGTGGTCGGGCGCACCGATTTCACCGAATATCTCGGCGTGCATTTCGTGCCCGGCACCGGCGAGATCCTGATCTTCGTCGCGGCGCTGATCGGCGGCGGGCTCGGGTTCCTGTGGTACAACGCCCCTCCCGCAGCGGTCTTCATGGGCGATACCGGCAGCCTCGCGCTCGGCGGTGCGCTCGGGGCGATCGCGGTGGCGACCAAGCACGAGATCGTCCTGGCGATCATCGGCGGGCTCTTCGTGGTCGAGGCGCTGAGCGTGATCATCCAGGTCGCCTACTACAAGCGCACCAAGAAGCGGGTGTTCCTGATGGCGCCGATCCACCACCATTTCGAGAAGAAGGGCTGGGCGGAGCCGCAGATCGTGATCCGGTTCTGGATCGTCTCGCTGATCCTGGCGATGATCGGGCTGGCCACGCTGAAGCTGCGCTGAGGCGGCAGGTCGCGGCGTCTCGGGATGAGACCATGCGCATGTATATGACATCGCTTGGCAAATGTGGTAGCGTCAGAGGCACCCACAGGGCGTGGTTCTCTCCGTAGGGATGAGCCGGAATGCGGCGCATGCGACTGACCGAGGCGCTGACGGCGCGGGTGCCTCCCTTCAGCGGCGAAAGCGGGCGGCTTGCGGGGCGCAGCGACCTTCCCACGGAGGCGGAATACGCCGCCGCGACGGCGGCGCTGATGGCCGGGGCGCCGCCATCGGGCGCGGTCTGGATCTTCGCCTATGGCTCGCTGATCTGGAACCCCGAGTTCGACTATGCCGAGGAGCGGCTCGGCGTGGTCGCGGGGTGGCGGCGCTCGTTCTGCATCGGCTGGGTCCGGCTCTATCGCGGCACGCCGGAGCGGCCGGGAATCGCGCTGGGACTGCAGGGCGGCGGGTCCTGCAAGGGCGTGGTGTTCCGCCTGGCGCCGGAGACGCTGGCGGAGAACCTCGCCCGCGTGGTGCGGCGCGAGCATCCCGTGCGCTTCGACAGGCCGCACATGCGCTGGGTCACCGCGCGCACGGACGCGGGTCCGGTGCGGGCCCTGGTGGTGATCGCGGACCGGTCGCATCCGGCCTTCCTTCCGGACCTGCCGGAGGAGGTGGTGGTCGAGGCGCTGGCGACCGCTGCGGGCGAGCGCGGAACCTCGGCGGATTACCTGCGCAGCACGGTGGAGCATCTGGAGGCGCGCGGCATCCATGATCGCTACCTGTGGCGGATGCAGGATCTCGTCGCGGAGCGGCTGGAGCGCGGCGCGCGCCGGGACTGATACCGGCGGCAGACCGTGCGTGGGGGGCCCGACGGAGATCGGCCGGTGCGGTCAGCCGCCCTCGATCACGGCCAGCGGCACTTCGTAGACCTCGTGACCGTCGATGGTGACGGTCCAGGTGTCGCTCTCGTAGCGGGCATCGACCGCGCGGTTGGTCGCGTTCACGTAGGGCGTGCCGTCGGTTGCGTCCTTCAGGAAGTTCATCGTGAACCGCTCGCCCCGCGGGCTCTCGACCTCGATCGAGGCCTGGCCGTTCTCCATGCGCAGGATCCCGGCCGGGCACTGGCCGAAGTCCGTCGCCGTGGCAGCGCGGCAGGCGAGGAGCGTGGTCGCGTCGTAATCCGCGGTCGAGAAGGGGGCCGTCGGATTGTCGGTCTCGTCGGGATGCAGCGCCGAGCTGTCCCAATAGAGGAAGATGCTGATGTCGGGGAAGCGGAAGATCAGCCCCTGGTCGCCGAGGCCGCTCTGGCGATAGACCGTCCGGCCATCCTGATCGTGGAAATTGCCCGGGGTCTCGCCGGAGGGCGTGAGCTCGTGGGTCACGCCGTCGCCGCGGGTGATGGTGATGGCGCCCTGGCTCTGCGCGAAGGTGCAGGGCAGCATCGTCTCGATCCGGTCCGAGCCCGCGGGATAGATCTCGCAGGCGGCCTCCGTCCAGTCGGCGGCGGCCGGGGCGGCCCAGAGCGCCGCGAGAACCGCCGCCAGAGAAAGCCTGTAGCGCATGTCTTCCGCCTCGATGGGCCGCGAGGCGGGTAGGGTGCCCGGTGCGGGCGGCGCGCGCAAGGGCGAGGCTCGCGGAGCCTTTTGCATCCCGCGGCGAGCTTGTCGAAACAGGAGCGGCGGCGAGGGGCGCCCGCCGAAGGAGCATGCCATGGTCGCTGCGACCGTCCTTTCCGCCATCCCATGCGCGGGGATCGCCGCGTGATCCCGGTCCGCGGCTACGACGGCCACAAGGTGGCGGTGCTCGGGCTCGGGCGGTCGGGCATGCCGGCGGTGGCAGCCCTTCGGGCGGGCGGGGCGGAGGTCGTCGCCTGGGACGACGGTGAGGCGGCACGGGCGCGGGCGGCGGCCGAAGGCACCGCGATTGCCGATCTCGCGCGGGCGGATGCCTGGGACGGGATTGACGCGCTGATCGTCTCCCCCGGCATCCCGCATCTCTATCCCGAACCGCATCCGGCCGTCGCCGCTGCCTGGGCGGCGGGGGTCGCGGTCGACAACGACGTGGGCCTCTTCTTCCGCTCCTTCGCGACGCCGGCATGGGACGCGTTCGAGCGGGTGCCGCAGGTGGTGGCGATCACCGGCTCGAACGGGAAATCGACGACCACGGCGCTGCTCGCCCATGTGCTCGAGGCGAGCGGGCGGCCGGTGCAGATGGGCGGCAACATCGGGCGGGGCGTGCTCGACCTCGAGCCGGCCGAGGACGGCATGGTGGTGGTGCTGGAGCTCTCCTCCTACCAGACCGAGCTCGCCCGGGCGCTGCAGCCCGACATCGCGGTCTTCCTCAACCTCTCGCCGGACCATCTCGACCGGCACGGCGGGCTTGGGGGCTATTTCGCCGCCAAGCGGCGGCTCTTCACGCAAGGGGGGCCTTCGCGGTCGATCATCGGGGTCGACGAGGAGGAGGGCCGGTTCCTCGCCAATGTGATGCGCGAGGAGGCGGGCTCGGGGGATCCGGTGATCGAGGTCTCGGTGACGCGGAAGCTTGCCGGCGTGAGCTGGAGCGTGACCGCGCGCAAGGGGTTCCTCGCGGAATGGCGCAACGGACGGCAGCAGGGATCGGTCGACCTGCGGGGGATCGTGTCCCTGCCCGGGGCGCATAATCACCAGAACGCCTGTGCCGCCTATGCCGCGGCGCGGTCGCTCGGCATGGCGCCGCGGGTGATCGCCGAGCGGCTGGCGAGCTATCCCGGCCTGCCGCACCGGGCGCGCACGGTGGCGACGCATCGCGGGGTGCGCTTCGTCAACGACAGCAAGGCGACCAATGCCGACAGCGCCGGAAGGGCGCTGGCGAGCTTCGAGCGCATCCGCTGGATCGCCGGGGGGCGGCCCAAGGGCGGGGGCATCGAGAGCCTGCGCCCGCTTTTCGGGCGGATCGCCAAGGCCTATCTGATCGGCGAGGCGGCGGGGGAATTCGCCGCGACGCTCGGGGAGGTGCCCCATGTGGTGAGCGGGACGCTGGCGGCAGCGGTGGAAGCGGCCGCCGCAGAGGCGCAGGCGGGCGAGACGGTGCTTCTGGCGCCGGCCTGCTCGAGCTTCGACCAGTTCACGAGCTTCGAGGAGCGGGGCGAGGCATTCGAGGCGCTGGTGCGGGGATATGCTGCATCAGTCCAACCGGCCTCGCCGCACGGCTCCGCGCACTAACCACCGATTCACAAATCGCTGGTCCAGGGCATTCCGGGGACGTATTTTCGTTTCCTGGGTGAAAATTAGGATAAAGATCGGTCATGGCGAAGGTTCAATTCTATCAGGGCGTCGATATGGCGCACTCTTCGGTATTCTATGGAGATGTTCTTGTTGCAAACTACACAACAATAAGGATCTCGAATGGTATTGAAACGGGGACATACAGAGGCGATTTTTGGTATGATTACGACGGTTTCGTGAATGGCACGGTATCAAGTTATACTCAACGTATTGGAGAATCTCTATTTTATGTTGCGACAAACATAAATAGAGATGCAAGTGTTATGTTGTATTCGGATATATATTTCGATAGCCAGCGTGAGACGTTTGCTTATGCCCTATCGGGGGCGGATCGTATCACAGGTTCGAAGCAAAGCGATATTCTGTTGGGCTTCGACGGCAACGATCTGATTTCAGGGAAGGGCGGAGACGATCTCGTTCTCGGCGGGGAAGGCGATGACCTTCTCAACGGCAATATCGGAAATGACACCATCAGGGGTGACGAAGGCCGCGACCGGCTCTTCGGCGGTACGGGCTTTGATCGTCTGAACGGCGGGGAGGACAACGACCGGATCTTCGGCGAGGACGGCGACGACGAACTCGCGGGCGGCGCGGGCAACGATGCGTTGAATGGGGGGCTTGGCCGGGACCGCCTCACCGGGCACAGCGGGGCGGACAGGTTCGTGTTCAATTCGATTGAAGAGGCCGGCAAGGGGCCGGGCCGGGACGTCACCGTCGACTTCGTTCATGGAAGCGACCGAATCGATCTTGCGCGGATAGACGCCGACGTGACGCTGGGTGGAAACCAGGCATTTCAGTTTATTGGTGACAGCCGCTTCAGCGGTGTGGCCGGCGAGGTGAACTATCGGAACGGGTTCGGTTCCGGCGATGTCGACGGCGACCTGCGCGCCGATTTTCATATCGAGATCGCCGATCACGCTACGGTTGAAATATCCGACTTCATTCTTTGACTGGCGCCGGCAAATCTCGTGTCTTTAGTAGGCTTCAGGGAAGGTTCTCTTCGAGCCGGCGAAACCCGTACTGAGTTGCCGCACATCTCGACGCGCTTCGTCGGTTGATGTGATGGCCTATGCCTGATCGCTCAGACCGCCGGCTCGCCGCCGGCACGCGGGCGGTCTACTCGGCTTCGGCGGCGGGGTTCGATCGGCATCGCGCGCGGGGGCTTGCGCCGGGCATTCGGTCTGGCTGGCGCGGGCGGGGTGATGTTTTCCGGCACGCGGCGGCGCAGCCCTCGTCTCGGGTCGGGGCGGTCGTGGCAGAAAGGAAGAAGAAAGAACAATCTCCAGCTGCGATCGCTCTGCCCTCCGCGCGTGGAGTACTGGTCAAACGGGCCTGAAACGGCTATAGGTTGTATCCGACGCCCGGATCGTGGAGCCAAACCGCGGCCGGGACGACGAGGCAGGCATTGGGAAAGGGCAGTTCCCGTTGACCGACATGGTGCATGGCGCGGCTTCGGCGCGGCCGGGCGAGGCGATCGTCCCGGAATGGTGGCGCACGGTCGACCGCTGGTCGCTGGCCGCCATCGTGGCGCTCTTCCTGATCGGGCTCTTGCTGGGGCAGGCGGCCTCGCCGCCGCTCGCATTGCGCAACGGGCTCGATCCCTTCCACTACGTCACCCGGCAGGCGGCCTTCGGGGTGCTGGCGCTCTTCCTGATGGTCGTCGTCTCGATGATGGCGCCCCACCGGCTGCGGCGCTGGGCGGTAATGGCCTTCATCGCCTCCTTCGTCGCGCTGGCGCTCCTGCCGGTTTTCGGCACCGATTTCGGCAAGGGCGCGGTGCGCTGGTATTCGCTGAAGGTGGTCTCGGTCCAGCCCTCGGAATTCCTCAAGCCCAGCTTCGCCATCTTCGCCGGCTGGCTGATGGCGGCGAGCTACGACGTCAAGGGGCCGCCCGGCACCGCGATCTCCTTCGTCTTCGCGCTGGCGCTGACCACGATCCTGGCGCTCCAGCCGGATTTCGGCCAGGCGGGGCTGATCATCGCCTGCTGGGCGCTGATGTATTTCGCCGCCGGCGCGCCGGTGCCGCTGCTCGGCGGCGTCGGCGCCGGCGTGGTCGCGGTCGGCTGGTTCGCCTATCACAATTCCGAGCATGTGGCGCGGCGCATCGACGGCTTCCTGAGCTCGGAGGTCGATCCGCGCACGCAGATCGGCTATGCCACCAATGCGATCCAGGAGGGCGGCTATCTCGGGGTCGGGATCGGCAATGGCAGCGTGAAATGGACCCTGCCGGACGCGCATACCGATTTCATCATCGCGGTGGCGGCCGAGGAATTCGGGCTGATCCTCTGCGTGCTGATCCTCGGCCTCTATATGACGATCGTGGTGCGATCGCTCCTGCGGCTTGTGCGGGAGCGCGATCCCTTCGTGCGGCTGGCGGGCACCGGGCTCGCGGTGCTGCTCGGCATGCAGGCGATGATCAACGTGGGCGTCGCGGTGCGGCTCCTGCCGGCCAAGGGCATGACCCTGCCGCTCATCTCCTACGGCGGCTCCTCGCTGATCGCCGCCGGCCTCGGGCTCGGCGTGCTGCTGGCGCTGACGCGCCGGCGGCCGCAGCACGATCTCGACGACATCCTCGGGCCGGCGCGCTGAGGCGGTGGCGATGGCGGAGGCGCCCCTGCTCGTGATCGCGGCCGGCGGCACCGGCGGGCACATGTTCCCGGCCCAGGCGCTGGCCGAGGCGATGCTCGGGCGCGGCTGGCGGGTGCGGCTCGCCACCGACGCGCGCGGGGCGCGCTATGCCATGGGATTTCCCGAAGCGGTCGAGCGGGTGGTCACCGCCGCGGCGAGCCTCAGCCAGGGCGGGCTGGCGCGGCGGGTGACCGCGCCCTTCAGCGTGGCGGCGGGCGCGGCGGCGAGCATCGCGGCGATGCGCCGCGAGCGCCCCGATTGCGTGGCGGGCTTCGGCGGCTATCCGGCGCTGCCGGCGATGATCGCGGCGACCGCGCTGCAGATCCCGCGGCTGATCCACGAGGCGAACGGCGTGCTCGGCCGGGTCAACCGCGCCTTCGCGCGGCGGGTCGACGTGGTGGCCTGCGGCACCTGGCCCACGGAGGTCCCCGAGGGCGCGAGGGTGGTGCATACCGGCAATCCGGTGCGCGCCGCGGTGCTCGCCGAGCAGGGCGCGACCTATGTCATGCCCGGCGACTGGCCGATGGGGCTGCTGGTGATCGGCGGCAGCCAGGGCGCGGGGCTCTTCGCGCGCGTGGTGCCCGAGGCGCTGCGGCTGCTCGATCCCGGCTTGCGCGCGCGGCTCAGGCTCGCGCAGCAGGTGCGGCCCGAGGACATGGCGCGCACCGGCGACGTCTATGCCGATCTCGGCATCGAGGCGGATCTGCGCGGCTTCTTCGAGGACGTGCCGCAGCGGCTGGCGGAGGCGACGCTGGTGATCAGCCGGGCGGGCGCGAGCTCGATCGCCGATGTCACGGTGATCGGTCGGCCGGCGATCCTGATCCCCTATGCGGCGGCGACCGACGACCACCAGGCGGCGAACGCCCTCGGCCTCGTGGAGGCCGGCGGCGCCTTCATGATCCGCGAAGAGGATTTGACCGCCGAGGGGCTGGCGGGGCATATCACCGCGATCCTGGCCGACGCCGAGGGCGCCGCGGCCATGGCCGAGGCGAGCCTCGCCCAGGGCCGGCCCGACGCGGCGGAGCATCTGGCGGGCCTCGTGGTCGAGCTCGCCCAGCAGGGAAGAAACGCATGAACGGACAGACGCGGCTGCCGCACGACATCGGCGCGATCCATTTCACCGGCATCGGCGGCATCGGCATGTCGGGGATCGCCGAGGTGCTGCTGAACCACGGCTTCACCGTGCAGGGCTCGGACCTGAAGGCCTCGCCGATCACCGAGCGGCTGGCGGCGAAGGGCGCGCGCATCTTCATCGGCCAGAGCGCGGAGAACCTCGAGGGCGCGGAAGTGGTGGTGATCTCCTCGGCGATCAAGCGGGGCAACCCCGAGCTCGACGCGGCGCGGGCCAAGAACCTGCCGGTGGTGCGGCGCGCGGAGATGCTCGCGGAGCTGATGCGGCTCAAGTCGAACGTGGCGGTGGCCGGGACCCACGGCAAGACCACCACGACCTCGATGGTGGCCGCGCTGCTCGACGCCGGCGGCATGGATCCGACGGTGATCAACGGCGGCGTGATTCATGCCTATGGCTCGAACGCGCGCATCGGCGCCGGCGAATGGATGGTGGTGGAGGCCGACGAGAGCGACGGCAGCTTCAACAAGCTGCCCGCGACCGTGGCGGTGATCACCAATATCGACCCCGAGCATCTCGACCATTACGGCGATTTCGACAGCCTGCGCGCGGCCTTCGACACCTTCGTGTCGAACATCCCCTTCTACGGGCTGGCGGTGGCCTGCATCGATCATGCGGAGGTGCAGGCGCTGGTGGGGCGGATCACCGACCGGCGGGTGGCGACCTATGGCTTCAACCCGCAGGCGGACGTGCAGGGCCGCGACCTGCGCTTCGAGGACGGCGGGGCGAGCTTCGACGTCGCCCTCAACGCCGAGGGGCGGGTGATCGAGGGGGTGCGGCTGCCGATGACCGGGGACCACAATGTCTCGAACGCGCTCGCCGCGGTGGCGGTGGCGCGGCATCTCGGCATCGCGCCCGGCGCGATCAAGACGGCGCTGGCGGCCTTCGGCGGGGTGAACCGGCGCTTCACCCGCGTCGGCGTGGTCGACGGCGTGACCATCATCGACGATTACGGCCATCACCCGGTGGAGATTGCCGCGGTCCTGAAGGCGGCGCGGCAGGCGACCAAGGGCCGGGTGATCGCCGTCCACCAGCCGCATCGCTACACGCGGCTGCGCGACCTCTTCACCCAGTTCTGCGGCTGCTTCAACGATGCCGATACCGTGGCGATCGCCGAGGTCTATACCGCCGGCGAGGCGCCGATCGAGGGCATCAGCCGCGACACGCTGGTGGGCGGGCTGATCGCCCATGGCCACCGCCGGGCGCTGCCGCTCGCCGGCGAGGCGGCGCTGGCGGATTTCGTGCGCGCCGAATGCCGGCCCGGCGACATGCTGGTCTGCCTCGGCGCCGGATCCATCTCGGCCTGGGCCAATGCCCTGCCGGCGCGGCTCGGGGCGGAGAACGGCGCGAAGGAGCCGGTGGAGGCGTGAGGCGCGGCGCGCGCCGCGCGGCGGCCCTTGCCGCCAGATTGCGCGCGCGGTTGCGCGCATCTTCTTTTCTTCGGTGATGCGCCTGTTGGCGCATCACGACTGCTCTCCAGGTTAGCAAACCTGAATGAAGGCCGGGGAGACGATCGGGCTGCCGTGACGATGGTGTCGATGGGTTTGGGGCGCAGGGCCATGGGACGGCGCGGGGGCGGTGAGCCTCCTTTGGGGTCGTTCGGCCGGGCCGCGCCTGCGCCGCGCTCAGCGCGGCAGGGGCATGTTGTCGATGAGCCGCACGCCGCCGAGCCAGGCGGCGGCGAGCAGTCGGGCGGGCTCTACCGCGCCGGCGGCCGGCGCGAGGTCGGCGTCGCGGCGCAGCTCCAGGTATTCGACCGCATCGAAGCCGGCGGCCAGGATCCCGGCGCGCGCCGTCGCGACGGCCTGCTCGGGCGGGGTGCCGGCGGCGATGGCGGCGGCGGCCTTCCGCAGCGCCGCGGCGAGCGCCGGGGCGACGGCGCGTTCCGCCGCGGCGAGCCGGGCATTGCGCGAGGAGAGCGCGAGGCCGTCGGGCTCGCGCACCGTGGCGCAGCCGGTGATCTCGGCCGGGATGTCGAGGTCCCGGACCAAGCGCTGCACCAGCCTGAGCTGCTGGAAGTCCTTCTCGCCGAAGAAGGCGCGATCGGCGCCGGTCTGCAGGAGGAGCTTGGCGACGACCGTGGCGACGCCGTCGAAATGCCCGGGCCGGAAGGTCCCTTCGAGCCCTTCGCCGGCCCCCGCGACCGTGACGGTGGTGGCAAAGCCCGGCGGGTAGATCTGATCGGGATCGGGCGCATAGAGCAGGTCGATGCCGAGCGGGGCGAGCCTGGCCGCGTCGCTCTCCTCGGTGCGGGGATAGGCGGCCAGGTCGTCGGGGCTGTCGAATTGCCGGGGATTGACGAAGAGGGTGACGATGACCCGGTCGGAGGCCGCCAGCGCGGCACGGGCGAGGCTCAGGTGGCCTTCGTGCAGCGCGCCCATGGTGGGCACGACGCCGACGCGCTGACCGGCCGCCTTCCAGCCGGCGACGGCGCTGCGCAGCGCAGCCACGGTCCGGATGATGGGAATGCCCATGGTGCCGCCCCCGGCTCAGGATTCGGGGAAGGTATGCTCGCGCGCCGGAAAGCGGCGGGCGCGCACGTCTTCGGCATAGGCCGCGATCGCCGCATCCGTGGCCTGGCCGAGCTCGGCATAGCGGCGCACGAACGACGGGCGGAAGTCGGTGAAGAGGCCGAGCATGTCGTCGACCACCAGGATCTGGCCGTCGCAGGCGGGCGAGGCGCCGATGCCGATGGTCGGGATCGCAACCCGCTCGGTGATGTCGCGGGCGAGGGGCTCGGTGATCTTCTCGAGCACGACGGCGAAGGCGCCGGCTTCCGCCACGGCGCGCGCGTCGCGGATCACCTGCTCGGCCTCGGCGCCGCGGCCCTGAACGCGATAGCCGCCCGTCACGTTGACCGACTGGGGCATGAGGCCCACATGGGCCATCACCGGGATCGCCCGGCGCGTGAGGAAGGCGATCGTCTCGGCCATGGTCTCGCCGCCCTCGAGCTTGACGGCGGCGCATCCGGTCTCGGCCATGACCCGGGCGGCGGTGCGGAACGCCTGGTCGGGGCCTTCCTCGTAGCTGCCGAAGGGCAGGTCGACGACGAGCAGCGCGCGCCCGGTGCCGCGGCGGACCGCCCGGCCGTGCAGGATCATCATCTCGACCGTCACGCCGATCGTGGAGGGCAGGCCGTGCACCACCATGCCGAGGCTGTCGCCGACGAGGATCACGTCGGCATGGGCATCGACGAAACGCGCCATCGGCGTGGAATAGGCCGTGAGGCAGACGAGCGGCGTGCCGCCCTTGCGTGCCCGGATGGCCGCCGGCGTCAGGGTCTTCTGCGGTGCGCTGGCGCTCATCGGTGGCCCTCCCCCCGATTCCGCATCCGCGCGGAACCCGCGGCGGAAGGTCGGCGGAAAGGCGCGGCGCGTCAACCGTGCTTCGGCCTTGCGGGGTGACATGAGCGGCGGCGGAAATCCCGGTGCGATGCCGCCGGTGCGCGGCGTGCTGACGGCCGGCCGGCCGATGGCGGATCTGACCTGGCTCCGGGTCGGCGGACCCGCCGACTGGCTGTTCCAGCCGGCGGACGAGGGTGACCTGGCCGGGTTTCTCGCCGCATTGCCGGGCTCGGTGCCGGTGCTGCCGATGGGCGTGGGCTCGAACCTCATCGTGCGCGACGGCGGCATCGCCGGCGTGGTGATCCGGCTGGGGCGCGGCTTCAACGGGATCCGGATCGAGGGCGAGCGGGTGATCGCCGGGGCGGCGGCGCTCGATGCGCATGTGGCGCGCAAGGCGGCGGAGGCGGGGCTCGACCTGACCTTCCTGCGCACCATTCCGGGCTCGATCGGCGGCGCGCTGCGGATGAATGCCGGCTGCTACGGCAGCTACATGGCGGATGTCTTCGTCTCGGCGCGGGCGGTGGGGCGCGACGGGGTCGCGGTCGATCTGTCGCCGCAGGATCTTGCCTTCGCCTATCGCGCCACCGCCCTGCCGGAGGGCATGGTGGTGACCGAGGTGGTGCTGCGGGGGGCGCCGGGCGCGCCGGCGGAACTGGCGGCGCGCATGGAGCGGCAGCTGGCGGCGCGCGACGCCTCGCAGCCGACCGGGGAGCGCTCCGCGGGTTCCACCTTCCGCAATCCGGCGGGATTTTCCTCCACCGGGCGGGCGGACGACGTGCATGATCTCAAGGCCTGGAAGCTGATCGAGGATGCGGGCATGCGGGGCGCGCGCCTCGGCGGCGCGCAGATGTCGCCGAAGCATGCCAATTTCCTGATCAACGCCGGGGGGGCGAAAGCCGCCGATCTGGAGAATTTGGGCGAATTGGTGCGAAAAAAGGTTTTCGAAACCAGCGGAATAGCACTAGAATGGGAGATCATGCGGATCGGGAGACCCTGATCGCGCAAGGAAGGCCCGACAAGCCCGGATAAGGGCTGCGGGAAGAAGTTGAGGCGGGCATGTCGAGCAGGACAGCAGCCCGCATCGCGGTCCTCAAGGGCGGCCGGTCCGCCGAGCGGGAAGTCTCGCTCGTCTCCGGTGCCGAATGTGCGGCGGCGCTGCGGCAGGAAGGCTATCGGGTCGTCGAGATCGACGCCGGCCCCGATCTCGCGCAAGCCTTGGTCGAGGCGAAGCCGGACGTGGTCTTCAACGCGCTGCACGGCCGCTGGGGCGAGGACGGCTGCGTGCAGGGCCTGCTGGAATGGCTCGGCATCCCCTATACCCATTCCGGCGTGCTGGCCTCGGCGCTGGCGATGGACAAGCGCCGCGCCAAGCAGGTCTTCCGCGCCGCGGGCCTGCCGGTGGCCGAGGGCCTGCTCGCCTCGCGCGAGGAGGTGCGGGCCAGCCATCCGATGCCGCCGCCCTATGTGGTCAAGCCGGTCAACGAGGGCTCCTCGGTCGGGGTCTACATCGTCCCTGCCGGCGCGAACGGCCCGGCGCAGGTCTCCGACGACATGCCCGAGACGCTCTTGGTGGAGGCCTTCGTGCCCGGGCGCGAGCTGACCACCGCGGTGATGGGCGACCGGGCGCTGGCGGTGACCGACATCATCGCCGAGGGCTGGTACGATTATCACGCGAAATACGCGCCGGGCGGGTCGCGGCACGTGGTGCCGGCGGAGCTTCCCGCGGAGATCACCGAGGCCTGCCTCGATTATGCGCTGCGCGCCCATGCCGCGCTGGGCTGCCGCGGGGTGAGCCGCACGGATTTCCGCTGGGACGAATCGCGTGGGCTCGCGGGGCTCCATCTCCTGGAGATCAACACACAGCCGGGCATGACGCCGACCTCGCTCGCGCCCGAGCAGGCGGCGCATTGCGGCATGTCCTTCGGGGCGCTGGTGCGCTGGATGGTGGAGGACGCCTCGTGCTTCCGGTGAAGACGCCCCGCCGCGATCCCGCGCCGTCGCGGCTGCGCTACCGGCTGACGCGGCTCTGGCTCAGGCCGGGCTTCCGGCGGCTGGCGAATTTCGGGCTGCCGATGCTGGCGGGGCTGCTCGCGGCCTGGACGCTGATGGCGGAATACGATCTGCGCGGCCGGGCCATGCTGGCCTTCGAGCGGATGCGCGAGGCCATCGTCGAGCAGCCGCAATTCGTCATCACCCGCATCGACATCCCCGATGTCAGCCCCGATCTCGCCGAGCAGATCCGGGTCGCGGCCTTCGTCGACCTGCCGGCCTCGAGTCTCGAGGTGGACGTGGTCTCGGTGCGCGCCCGCATCGAGGCGCTCGACGCGGTGGAGCGGGCCCGGGTCCGGGCGCCGGCGAGCGGCGTGCTGGAGATTCGCGCCATCGAGCGGGTGCCGGTGGTGGTCTGGCGCTCGGGGCCGGGGCTGCAGCTGCTCGATCCCGCCGGGGTGCGGGTGGCCGAGGTCGACAGCCGGTTGCGCCGCCCGGACCTGCCGCTGATCGCGGGCGAGGGCGCCGCCGGGCAGGTTCCCGAGGCGCTGGAGCTCTTCGCGCTGGCCCGGCCCTTGCACGACCGCATCCGCGGTCTCGTGCGCATGGGCGAGCGGCGCTGGGATCTGGTGCTCGACCGCGACCAGGTGATCCGCCTGCCGGAGACCGGCGCCGCGGCGGCGCTGGCGCATGTCATGGATCTGCAGGCCGCCGAGGATTTGATGGATCGCGACCTCACCGTGGTCGACATGCGCGACCCGCGGCGGCCGATCCTGCGGCTGGGCGAGAATGCGGTGGCGGAACTGGTTCGGGTGCGGGCGATGGTTGCAGGAGAAGATGCATGAGGCGACAGCTCTACGAGGTGCAGCGCGCGATGCGCTCGCGGCGCGAGACGGCGCTCCGGCGCGGCGTGATCGCGGTGCTCGACATCGGCACCACCAAGGTCGCCTGCCTCGTGCTGCAATTCGTGCCCGAGGAAGTCGGCGAAGGCGTCGAGACCCGGCCGGTGCTGCGCCAGGGCGCCTTCCGGGTGATCGGCGCGGCCAATACCCGCTCGCGCGGCATCGCGCTCGGCGAGATCACCGCGATGGACGAATGCGAGCGGGCGATCCGCACCGCGATCCAGGGCGCGCAGAAGATGGCGAACCTGCGGGTCGACCATGTGATCGTGAGCTTCTCCGGCGGGCGGCCCCGCTCCTACGGGGTGGCGGGCGAGATCGAGGTCGAGAACGGCGCCGTGGCCGAGCGCGACATCGGCCATGTGCTCGCGGCCTGCGACATCCCCGAATACGGCCACGGCCGCGACGCGATCCATGCGCTGCCGGTGAATTTCGCGCTCGACCATCGCTCGGGGCTGACCGACCCGCGCGGCCAGATCGGCCGCAGCCTCGCGGTGGACCTCCATCTCGTCACCGTCGCCGCCACGCCGCTCCGCAACGTCCTGCAATGCATCCGGCGCTGCGATCTCGAACTGGCCGGGGTGGTGGTCGCGCCCTATGCGAGCGGGCTCGCGAGCCTCGTTGAGGACGAGCAGGAACTCGGCGCGGCCTGCGTCGACATCGGCGGCGGGGCCACCGGCCTCTCGATCTTCGTGCGGCGGCAGATGATCTACGCCGATTGCGTGCGCATGGGCGGCAGCCACGTCACCTCCGACATCTGCCAGGGGCTGCAGGTCTCCATGGCCGATGCCGAGCGCCTCAAGACCATGCACGGCGGGCTGGTGGCGACCGGGGTCGACGACCGCGAGATGATCGAGCTTCCCTCCATCCTCGGCGACTGGGACCACGACCGGCGGCAGATCTCGCGCACCGAGCTGATCGGGGTGATGCGGCCGCGGGTGGAGGAGATCCTCGAGGAGGTGCGCGCCCGGCTCGATGCCTCGGGATTCGAGTACCTGCCGAGCCAGCGCATCGTGCTGACCGGCGGCTCGGCGCAGATCCCCGGGCTGGAGATGGTCGCGAGCCACATCCTCGGGCGGCAATGCCGGGTCGGCAAGCCGCTCCGGGTGCAGGGCCTGCCGCAATCGGCCACCGGGACCGCCTTCGCGACGGCGGTCGGGCTCGCGATGCATGTCTCCCATCCCCAGGACGAATGCTGGGATTTCGAGATGCCCGCGGACCGCCAGGGGGCCCGCCGCGTCACCCGGGCGCTGCGATGGTTTAAGGAGAACTGGTAACTTGCGACACTGCGCAACAATTCCGCTTTATCTAGGGGTTAGCTACAATATATTGGGGTCAAACCCATGAAAACGCGTGACCCTAGCGGCGAGAATCGCTATATTGCGAATCGTGACGACAGGCACGAACTCCGCGATAGGGGCGCGGAGGCAGGGCGAAACCAACAGGCGGATGACACCATGGCTCTTACACTCAGCATACCGGTTACCCAGGACCTCAGCCCCCGGATCACAGTGATCGGCGTCGGCGGCGCCGGCGGCAATGCCGTCAACAACATGATCGAGAAGGAGCTCGAGGGCTGCGAATTCGTGGTGGCCAATACCGACGCCCAGGCGCTCCAGCAGAGCCGCGCCACCAACAAGCTCCAGCTCGGCGCGCGGGTCACCGAGGGGCTCGGCGCGGGCGCGCGGCCCGAGGTGGGCGCTGCGGCCGCCGAGGAGAGCATCGAGGACATCGTCGAGAAGCTCTCGGGCTGCCACATGTGCTTCATCACCGGCGGCATGGGCGGCGGCACCGGCACCGGGGCGGCCCCGATCATCGCCAAGGCGGCGCGCGAGATGGGCGTGCTGACCGTGGGCGTGGTCACCAAGCCCTTCCAGTTCGAGGGCTCGCGCCGCATGCGCCAGGCCGAGAACGGCGTCGACGAGCTGCAGAAGCATGTCGACACGCTGATCATCATCCCCAACCAGAACCTGTTCCGGCTGGCGAACGAAAAGACCACCTTCACCGACGCCTTCGCGCTCGCCGACGACGTGCTCTACCAGGGCGTGAAGGGCGTCACCGACCTCATGGTCCGGCCCGGCATCATCAACCTCGACTTCGCCGACGTGCGCTCGGTGATGAACGAGATGGGCAAGGCGATGATGGGCACCGGCGAGGCCGAGGGCGAGGACCGCGCGGTGCAGGCCGCCGAGAAGGCGATCGCCAACCCGCTCCTCGACGAGATCAGCCTCAAGGGCGCCAAGGGCGTGCTGATCAACATCACCGCCGGCCCCGACCTCACGCTCTTCGAGCTCGACGAGGCCGCCAACCGCATCCGCGCCGAGGTCGATCCGGAGGCAAACATCATGGTCGGCTCGACCCTCGACCCGGAGATGGCCGGCCAGATGCGGGTCTCGGTGGTCGCGACCGGGATCGACGCGCTGGCCCGGAGCGAGAACGTGCCCGTGCCGCAGCGCAAGGTCGCCGAGCCGATCGCCGCGCCCGCCGCCGCGGCGCCGAAGCCCGCGCCGCAGCCGGCGCCCGAGCCGCTGGCCCAGCCCGAGGTCGCCCGGACGCCGAGCTTCGCCGATACGCAATCGGTCGCGATCGAGCGCGAGAGCTTCGAGGCCGAGCCGGGCTACGCGCCGGCGCCGCAGCCGGTGCCGCAGCCGGCGGAGATGCAGCGCACCGCGCCCTACGGCCAGCCGAAGATCGGCGCCGCGGGCGAGCCCCGGCGGGCGGGCGAGCCGTCGCCGGATGCGCTGCGCCGGCTCCAGGCGGCGGTGCAGAACGTGCCCAAGGCGCAGCCCATGGTCCGGCCGCTCGCTTCCTCGCCGCGCGAGGCCGAGCGCAACAGCCGGCTGACGATCAACAGCCTGATCCACAAGATGACCGGGCAGGCGGGGCGCGAGGCGCCGGGTGCGCGCCAGCGGCCGGCGGAACCGGGCTTCGCGGCGCAGGAGCCGCATGCCCACGAGCAGGATTACGAGGATACCGAGCGCGAACGCGTCGACATACCGGCCTTCCTCCGACGTCAGGCCAACTGATCGGGAGCCCCCCCCCACACACCGCAAGTCGGCTCCCGAGCAAAGGCATCCGGACCCCCGGGTGCCTTTTTTCTTGGCAGGGGCGGCCCCGGTGCGGCGCGATCGGCGGGAGTGTGCAGTGTTGCAATCGGTCACAAAGCTTGATTTGTCGCGAATTTGGCCAATCCCTACATTGCGCTGCATGAGACAGGCGGAATTCGCAGGAAAATCCGTCGTCGGAAGTGCGGGGGCCATCATGCAGACCACCTTGAAGGGCGAGACGACGCTTGTCGGAATGGGGCTCCATTCCGGCCGTCCGGCGCGGCTGCGCCTCCGTCCCGCCAGCGAGGGCGGCATCCGCTTCCGCCGGGTGGACGTGACCGACCGCGACAACGTCATCCCCGCGCGCTTCGACCTGGTGAGCGACACGCGGCTCTGCACCGTGCTGAGCAATGCCGCCGGGGTCTCGGTCTCGACCGTGGAGCATCTGATGGCGGCGCTGGCCGGGACCGGCGTGACCCATGCCATCGTCGAGATCGACGGGCCGGAGGTGCCGATCATGGACGGCAGCTCGCTGCGCTTCGTCCAGGCGATCCTGCGCGCGGGTCTGCGCGGCCTCGGCGGCCCGCAGCGGGCGATCCGCGTGCTCGCGCCGGTGCGCGTGGTGGAGGGCGACGCGCGGGCGGAGCTCGCGCCCGCCCAGACGCTCTCGATCGATTTCGAGATCGACTTTCCCGATGCGGCGATCGGCCGGCAGTCCCGCGCCATGGCGATGGTCAACGGCGCCTTCGTGCACGAGCTGAGCGATTGCCGCACCTTCTGCCGGCGGGCGGAGGTCGAGGCGATGCGCGCCGGCGGGCTGGCGCTGGGCGGCTCGCTCGACAATGCCGTGGTCGTCGAGGGCGACCGCGTGCTCAACCCCGGCGGTTTCCGGCGGGTGGACGAATGCGTGCGGCACAAGATGCTCGACGCGGTCGGCGACCTCGCGCTCGCGGGCGCGCCGATCCTCGGCGCCTATCGCGGGGTCCGGGCCGGCCACGGCCTCACGAACCGGCTGCTGCGGCGGCTCTTCGCGACCGAGGGCGCCTGGGAGGAGGTCGTCATCGACGCCGCCACCGCGCGCCGCCTGCCCGGCGCGGGCCTCGGCATTGCGGATCTGCGCCGCGCCGGCTGAGGCGGAGCGGCGGTCGAAGGGTGCAGCCCGGCAGGGCTGCGCTTTTCGTTTCAACCCCCCGGAAAGCTGTGCTACCTCGTTGCCGTCGACGGGGCCCGCGCGGCGCTTCGTCGGGTCGAAAGCCTCAGGGGTAGCGATGATTTTCGTGCGACGTTGGGGGCGGTTTCCGGCACTTGCCGCCACTTTCGGAATGACGCTCGCGCTGGGGGCCTGCAGCTATCTGCCCGCCTCGCTGGGAGGCCAGCCGACGGCCCCCATCGAAACGCGATCGCCGCAGGAGATCTATCTCGACGGCGAGGCCCTGCTCGCCACCAACCAGCCGCGCGAAGCCGGCGAGATGTTCGGCGAGGTCGAGCGGCTCTATCCCTATTCGGAATGGGCCAAGCGCGCGATGCTGATGTCGGCCTTCGCCTATCACGAGGGCTCGCTCTTCGCCGAGAGCCGGGCGGCGGCGGAACGCTATCTCGATTTCTATCCCGCGGACGTGGACGCGCCCTATGCGCAGTTCCTGATCGCGCTGAGCTATTACGACCAGATCGTCGACATCGGCCGCGACCAGTCCAATACCTTCGATGCGCTGCAGGAGATGCGCGACATCATCGAGCGCTATCCCGACAGCGAATACGCGGCCTCCGCGCAGCTGAAGTTCGAGTTGGCACTCGACCATCTCGCGGGCAAGGAGATGGAGATCGGGCGCTACTACCTCAACCGGGGCTTCTATACCGCGGCGATCAACCGCTTCCGGGTGGTGGTCGAGGATTACCAGACGACCACCCACACGCCGGAGGCCCTGCATCGCCTGGTCGAGAGCTATCTCTCGCTCGGGCTGGTCGACGAGGCCCAGACTGCGGCGGCGATCCTGGGGCATAATTTCCGCGGCTCGCCCTGGTACGCCGACAGCTACGTGCTCCTGACCGGCCGGGGCTTGCGTCCGGCCGATGTGGAGAGCGGCAGCTGGCTGAACCAGACCTATCGGCAGGTGGTGCAGGGGAAATGGCGCTGAGGGCTGACGACGGGCCGGGATGCTGCGCGCGCTGACAATCCGCGACATGGTCCTGATCGAGCGCGCGGAGCTCGGCTTCGAGCCCGGGCTGAACGTGCTGACCGGCGAGACCGGGGCCGGCAAGTCGATCCTGCTCGATTCTCTCGGCTTCGTGCTCGGCTGGCGCGGGCGGGGCGATCTGGTGCGCAGCGGGGCCGCCCGGGGCGAGGTGACCGCCGAATTCGAGCTTCCCGAGGGCCATGCGGCGCAGGCGATCCTGCGCGCGGGCGGCCTGCCCGAGGAGGATCTGCTGCTGCTGCGGCGCAGCCTCGGGGCCGACGGCCGCCGCCAGGCCTGGGTCAACGACCGCCGGGTGACGGCCGAGATGCTCCGCGCGCTCGCCGATGCGCTGGTCGAGCTGCAGGGCCAGCAGGACGACCGCGGCCTGCTCGATCCGCGCGGCCATCGCGACCTGCTCGACGATTTCGCCGGGGCGGGCGACCAGGCCCTCGCGGTGCGGCAGGCCTGGGCCGCGCGCGCAGGCGCCGCGGCGGCGTTCGAGGCGGCGAAGGCGGCGCGGGAGGAGGCGGCGCGGGATGCGGATTATCTCGCCCATGCCCTGGCCGAGCTCGACGCGCTCGCCCCGGAGCCGGAGGAGGAGGCCGCGCTGGACGCGCGGCGCCGGGCGCTGCGGGCGGCGGAGCGGATCCGCGCGGATGTGGCGCGGGCGGCGGAGGCGCTGGGACCCGAGGGGGCGGAGGCGCCGCTCGTCGAGGCGCTACGCCGGCTGGAGGCGGCGGCGGGACCCGCCGAGGGCCTGCTCGACCCGGCGCTCGACGGGCTCGGGCGGCTGCTCGGCGAGCTCTCCGAGGTGCTCGGCGTCGTGGAGGCGGTGCAGGCGGCGATCGGCATCGATCCGGGCGAGCTGGAGCGGGTCGAGGAGCGGCTCTTCGCGATCCGCGGCCTCGCGCGCAAGCATCAGGTTCCGCCCGATGCGCTGGCGGATCTCGCCGCGGACCTGCGGGCACGGCTGCGGGCCGTGGAGGAGGCCGATGCCGATCTGGATCGCCTCGCGGCGGAGCTGGCCGCGGCGGAGGCGGCCTATGCGGCGTCGGCCGGGGTGCTCTCGGCGCGGCGCGCCGAGGCGGCGCTGCGCCTCGATGCGATGATGGCCGGGGAACTGCCGGCGCTGAAGCTCGAGCGGGCGGTCTTCGTCACCGAGATCGCGCCCGGCGAGCCCGGGCCGGGGGGCAGCGACCGGGTGCGCTTCACCGTCGCGACCAATCCCGGTGCCGCGCCGGGGCCGATCGACCGCATCGCCTCGGGGGGCGAGCTCTCGCGCTTCCTGCTGGCGCTGAAGGTTTGCCTCGGCGGAGAGAGCGGGGCGCTGACGCTGATCTTCGACGAGATCGACCGCGGCGTGGGCGGCGCCACGGCGGATGCGGTGGGGCGCCGGCTGCAGGCGCTCGGCGAGCGCGCGCAGGTGCTGGTGGTGACCCATGCGCCGCAGGTCGCGGCGCGCGGCCGGCATCACTGGCGGGTCGGCAAGACCGTCGCGGGCGGCGCGGCGCGCACCGAGGTCACCCGGCTCACGGCGGCCCAGCGCCGCGAGGAGATCGCGCGCATGCTGGCCGGCGACGTGATCACCGACGAGGCCCGCGCCGCGGCCGGGGTGCTGATGGAGGGGTGAGCGGCGGCGCCGCCGTCGCCGCTGCGGGCCGATCGGCCGGGCTACGGACCGTCGGCAAGCGGCCGGCAGGCGGCGGCGAGCCATGCCGCATCCCCGGCATCGACGAGCGGCGCGAGATCCGCGGCGACGCGGGCGTGATAGGCGTCGAGCCATTGCCGTTCGGCGGGGTCGAGCAGGTCCGCGTCGATCAGGCGGCGGTCGATCGGGGCGAGGGTGAGGGTCTCGAAGCCGTGCATCGGCCGCTCGCCGCCCTCGGGAATTTCCGCGGGCCGGACCACGGCAAGGTTTTCGATGCGGATGCCGTAGAGGCCCTCGCGGTAATTGCCCGGCTCGATCGACAGGATCATTCCCGCGCGGATCGGCTCGGTGGAGCGCCGCGAGAGGCCGGCGGGGCCTTCGTGCACGCCGAGGTAGGATCCCACCCCGTGGCCGGTGCCGTGGTCGTAGTCGAGCCCGGCCTGCCAGAGCGCGGTGCGCGCCACCGCGTCGATGTCGCGCCCGGCGAGGCCCTCGGGCCAGCGCAGCCGCGACATGGCGATCAGTCCGCGCAGGACGAGGGTGAAGCGCCGGCGCGCGTCCGCCGGCCCCGGGCCGGTCGCCAGGGTGCGGGTGATGTCGGTGGTGCCGTCGTCGTATTGGGCGCCGCTGTCGACGAGCAGGAGGTCGCCGGGCGCGATGGTGCGGTTGGTGGCCTCGTTCACGCGGTAATGCACGATGGCGCCGTCGGGGCCGGCGCCGCAGATCGTCTCGAAGGCGATGTCGCGCAGGGCCCCGGTGGCGGTGCGGATCTCCTCGAGCCGGCGCACCACGTCGATCTCGGTCAGGCCGCCCCGGGCTGCGGTCCGGTCGAGCCAGGCGAGGAAGGCGACCATCGCCGCGCCGTCGCGGCGATGCGCGCTGCGGGCGCCGGCGATCTCGGCCTCGGTCTTGCAGGCCTTGGGCAGGATGCAGGGATCGGTGCGCCAGACGATCGCCGCCCCGGAGGCGGCGGCGAGCCGGTCGGCGATCCAGACCGGGGTGCGGGCCTTGTCGAGCGCGACCCGGCCGGTCAGCTCGGCGACGTGATGGCCGAGATCCCCGGGCGCGTGGATCGCCACTTCGTTGCCGAGATGGCTGCGCAGCCCGGCATCGACCTTGGCGGGATCGGCGAAGAGATCGACCCGCCCCTCGGCATGGAGGATCACGAAGGCATGCGCCACCGGGGTCCGCGCCACGTCGCCGCCGCGCAGGTTCAGGAGCCAGGCGATCGAATCGGGCGCGGCGATCACCGCGGCGGCGAGGTCGTTCTCGCGCAGGTCCGCGGCGAGGGTCTCGCGCTTCTCGGCGGCGCTGCGGCCGGCGAGCGTCTCGGCATGCGGGCGGATCCGCGCCCTGGGGGCTTCGGGCTGGTCCTCCCAGACCGCATCGACGAGATTGTGGATGCCGACGAGCTCGAGCCCGTGCGGCGCCAGCGCCTCGCGCAGCGCCTCGATCTCGCCGAACGTGTGCAGCCAGGGGTCGAAGCCGATCCGGCCGCCCTCGGGCAGGGCGCCGGCGAGCCAGTCGGCGGGCTTGTCCTCGGGGTGGCGGCAGAGCGCGAAGCGCGTGGCGTCCACCTCGGTGCGGGCCTGGAGCGTGTAGCGGCTGTCGACGAAGAGCGCGGCCTGCGCCGCGGTGACGACGGCGAGGCCGGCCGATCCGGTGAAGCCGGTGAGCCAGGCCAGCCGCTCGTCCCGCGGCGCCACGGTCTCGCCCTGATGCGCGTCGGCGCGCGGCACGAGGAAGCCGTCGACCCCGGCCTCCTCCATGACCCGGCGCAGGGGCGGCAGGCGAACTGCGGCGGTCTCGGGGGTGGTGCGGCGGTGGAAATCCTGGAGCATCGGCGATCCCTGGCGCCGCCGGTCGGGCGGCCTGTTAACCGCTCTCTCTAAACGGCGGTTTGCAGCGCGCGTCAATGAAGGTAGGATTACGAGTAGATGAATCGCCTGTAAGTTGAGGTCGCCTATGCCGCGACCGTCTGCAAACCGAGAATGCCATGCGAATTCTTCTCGCGGCCCTGCTGATGGGCGCAGCCTTCCTTCTCGCCGTTGCCGATTGGCAGGCCACGCTCGGCCAGGGCTATGCCTATCGCCTGCGCTCGATCGACCAGGCGCTGGCCGGGGTCTGGCCCGGCTGGCACGCCCGGTTCGTCGAGGGCTGGCAGCTGCACGGGTTCCTCTTGTGGGATCCGGTCGGGGCCTTCCTCATGGCGCTGCCGCTGGCGCTGGTCCTCGCCGCGCTGGCGATGCTGCTCTGGGTGTCCCGGGCGCGCTGAAGGGCCCGGCGGGATCCGATCCGGGCTTTGCGCGCGCGCGCACATCGGGCCATCATGTTGGAATCATGTGGGAAGTCTTCCCGCGTTAACCGGATCTTCACGCTGCGCGACACACGCCTGCTCTCTGCCCGCGAGACCCTACCCACCCGCGCAAAGGGCAGCGGCCGGCCCACGGGGAGGTCGCGAAGCGGCCACCCCTGGGGGGTGGGCTGGCCGCTGCCCGTGCTGACGCACGGGCGGGATGGTGAAACCCTCGCGTTCATGAAGCCGCGCAGCGTGCCGGAACGCAAGACCGCTCGATGCCCGGTCAGACGAAGGCCACCTGGGCGATCGGCGGCAGATGCGCGTCGATCTGCTGCCATTCCTCGCCGCCGTTCTCGCTGACCCAGAGATTGCCGGTGGTCGAGCCCATGGCGAGGCACTCGCCGCCCGCATCCACCACCAGCGCGTGGCGATAGACGAGATCGTAGCTGCCGCGCTCGGGCAGGCCGCGGCCGAGCACCTCGAAGCTCGCGCCGCCGTCGCGCGTCCGGGTGACCACCATGCGGCCGTCGACCGGCACCCGGCATTCGTCCTTGACCGCGGGCGCGAACCAGGCGGTCGCGGGGTCCGCGGGATGCGGCGCGACGGCGAAGCCGAAGACCGAGGGCATCGGCGCCTCGATCTCGCCGAAGGTCTCCGCTCCGTCGGTGGAGCGGAAGATGCCGTTGTGATGCTGGCACCAGACCACGTCGGGCGCGGCGGCGCAGGTGGCGACGAGATGCGGGTCCTGGACATTGGCGTCATAGGCGCGCTCGGGCGGCATATAGGCGTTGCGCAGGCCCTGTCCCGCGAGCCGCCAGGTGGCGCCGCGGTCGTCGCTCTTCCAGACGCCGCCGCAGGAGATGCCGAGGGTCATGCGCTCGGGGTCGCGCGGGTCGATGCAGATCGAATGGATGCCGGGATGGTCGAAGCCGCCGCCGAACCATTCGCCCCGTTCGGGCCGCGACCAGAGCGAGTCGACCAGCGACCAGGTCTCGCCCCGGTCGGGGCTCATGAAGAGCCCGCCGGGCAGGGTGCCGGC
The DNA here is from genome assembly GCF_036846665.1 of Amaricoccus sp. Taxonomy (NCBI): domain Bacteria; kingdom Pseudomonadati; phylum Pseudomonadota; class Alphaproteobacteria; order Rhodobacterales; family Paracoccaceae; genus Amaricoccus; species Amaricoccus sp. Next base: position 24,392 of record NZ_DAIUBO010000005.1, read on the forward strand.
CCAGATCTCGCCCGGCCGGTCCGGCCCGCCCGGCGCCAGCGTCCAGATCATGTCGAGGGCCGGCGCCTCGGCATCCGGCTCCGGCGCGGCCGGATAGGCGGGGGCGGGCAGTTCCTCCCAGCTCGCGCCGTCATCCCCGGAGCGGTGCAGCTTGCAGCCGAAATGCCCCAGCCGCAGCGCGGCATAGAGCGTGCCGTCGCGCGGGTCGCGCAGGATCGCGGTGACCGGCTCGCCGAGGAAGGCGGCGGCGCCGGCCTCCCAGCCGCGGTTCCTGCGCCGGATCGGCACCAGCCCCTTGCGGCTGGCGACATAGAGCCCTTCCGTCATGCCTCACCCTCCCGAAAGCGCCTGAAGCACGTAGATCTCGTCGTCGCGGCCGACCGGGTCGGCGAGCCCCAGCCTGTCCGCAATCATCGCGTTGTTGACGAAGACATTGACATGGCGCCGCAGCCGGCCCTGCTCGTCGAGCACGTAGCCGCGCAGGAGCGGATCCTCGGCGAAGACCGCGTCCAGCGCCTCGCGCACCGTCGCGCCCTCGACCGCGGTGACGGGGGTCTCGCGGTGGCGCCTCAGATTGGCGGTGAAACTGACCTGGGGCATGGTTGCGGCTGCTTTCGCGCGAAGTGTCGCACAAGGCACCCGCGCTGCAAAGGCCCGTTCAGGCGGGCGGCTGCACCAGGTCGTGGACGAAGCCGAGCTTGGCGATGGCCGGCGCGCTGAGCACGAAGGGATAGAGGTCGGGCTGGCCCATCGAGCGGTTGAGGCTGTTGAGCGCCACGGTGAGCGGCAGCCAGGCCTCGACGAGGCTCCGGCAATCCGGCGCCCGGTAGGGATCGAAGGCGATCTCGGGCGCCTCCGCGTCGCGCGCCGTCACCTGCGGGTCGAGCGCCAGCCCGAAGCTCGCGGCCGTGTCCAGCGTGTCGACCATGTGGAAATAATGCGTCCAGGTCTCGGCGAAATCCTCCCAGGGATGCATGGTCGCATAGGCGCTGACGAAGCCCGATTGCCAGTCCGGGGGCGGGCCGTTCGCGTAATGGCGTTCGAGCGCCTCGGCGTAATCGGCGCGCTCGTCGCCGAAGACCGCGCGCGCCGCCTCGAGCCGGCCGCCGTCGCGCACCAGCAGGTCCCAGTAGTAATGGCCGACCTCGTGGCGCAGATGGCCGAGCAGGGTGCGGTAGGGCTCGCCCAGCTCCAGCCGCCGCCGCTCGCGCTCGGCGGAATCAGCCTCCGCGATGTTGATGGTCACCAGCCCGTCGGCATGGCCGGTCATCACCGGCTCCGCGCCCGCATCGGCGAGGAAGTCGAAGGCGAGGCCATGCGCGGCATCCTCGTGCTGGCTGGTCATCGGCAGGCCGAAGCGGCGGAGCGCATAGATGAGCCGCCGCTTGGCGGTCTCGATGGCGCGCCAGCGCTCGGCATTGCCGGCGATGTCGAGGTCGGGGATGGTGCGGTTCAGGCCGCAGGCCGGGCAATAGGCGTCGCCGCCCAAGGGCACCAGCCAGTTGCAGCCGCCCGATGCGGCATTGGCGCAGAAGGCCCAGGCGCTCACCGGATCGCGGACCGTCGCGAAGCCGCCGGCCTCCCGCGGCACGAGCGTCGCGAGCTCGAGAAGGTCCGGGCGGAAGCCCAGCGTCGCGCCGCAATTGAGGCAGGACGAATTCTCGAAATGCAGCATCTGCCCGCAGGTGCCGCAGGTGAAGAGCTTCATCGCCGGCTCAGCCCCGTCTCGAGCGCGGGCCGAAGATCAGCCAGGCGATGAACCCGAGCAGGGGCAGGAACAGGATCACCAGGACCCAGATGACCTTGGTGCCGGTTCCCGCCCGGGCGCCGATCACCGAGATGATCGCCCAGAGGTCGAGCACCAGCAGGACGAACCCGCCGATGCCGGTGACGTCGATGCTCACATGCGGCCTCCCTTGCGGTCAGGCCCGCCGCCGCAGCCGGGATTCGCGGGCGATGCGGACCGGGTCGTTGTCGAAGAGGCTGGCGAGCTGTTCGGTCATGGCGCCCGCCAGCTGCTCGACATCGGTGATGGTCACGGCGCGGCCGTAGTAGCGGGTCACGTCGTGGCCGATGCCGATGGCGACGAGTTCCACCGCGCGGCGGCGCTCGATCATGGCGATCACGTCGCGCAGGTGCTTCTCGAGGTAATTGGCCGGATTGACCGAGAGCGTGGAATCGTCGACCGGCGCGCCGTCGGAGATCACCATCAGCACCCGGCGGGATTCCCCGCGGGAGAGCAGCCGGCGATGCGCCCATTCCAGCGCCTCGCCGTCGATGTTCTCCTTGAGCAGCCCCTCCTTCATCATCAGGCCGAGGTTCGGCCGCGCCCGGCGCCAGGGCGCGTCGGCGGATTTGTAGACGATGTGGCGCAGGTCGTTGAGCCTTCCGGGCAGGGCGGGGCGCTGGGCGGCGAGCCAGGCCTCGCGGCTCTGGCCGCCCTTCCAGGCGCGGGTGGTGAAGCCGAGGATCTCGACCTTGACCTGGCAGCGTTCCAGCGTGCGCGCCAGCACGTCGGCGGAGATGGCGGCGATGGAGATCGGCCGGCCGCGCATGGAGCCGGAATTGTCGAGCAGGAGCGTGACGACGGTGTCGCGGAACTCGGTGTCGCGCTCCATCTTGAAGCTGAGCGGCGTCATGGGATTGGTGACCACGCGGGCGAGGCGGCCGGCGTCGAGCGTGCCCTCCTCGAGGTCGAAGTCCCAGGCGCGGTTCTGCTGCGCCTGGAGCCGGCGCTGCAGGCGGTTGGCGAGGCGGGCGACGGCGCCCTTCAGCGGCTCGAGCTGCTGGTCGAGATAGGCGCGCAGGCGTTCGAGCTCGGCCGGGTCGGCCAGATCCTCCGCCGCGATCTCCTCGTCGAATTTCGTCGAATAGACCTTGTAGCCGGGATCGGCCTCGGAATGGGGCGGCGGGCGCCATTCGCGCGGGTCGGCTTCCTCGGCCTCGGCGTCCTCCGCGGCCTCGCCGTCGTCCTCGGTGTCGAGCGCCGCCTGCATCTGGCTGGGATCGGCGCGGCTGTCGGCCGGCGCCTGCTCGCTGCCGGCCTCCTGGTCGGTGCTGTCGTCGTCGGCGCCGGCGCTCTCGGGCTCCTCGGTCTCCTCGCCGCCGTCGTCCTGCTCGTCCTCCTCGGCGGTCTCGCTGTCGGGATCCTCGCCGAGCTGGTCGCCGTAGCCGAGATCCTCGATGACCCGCCGCGCGAAGCGGGCGAAGCCCTGCTGGTCCTCCAGCACCGCGTCGAGGCCGCCGAGCGTCTCGCCCGCCTGGGATTCGAGAACGCCGCGCCAGAGGTCGAGCACGTTCTGGGCGCCGGCGGGCAGCGGCCGGCCGGTGGCGAGCTGGCGCACCAGATAGCCGGCGGCCTGGGCGAGTGGCGCCTTTTCGGGATCGGTGATCTCGGCATAGCCGAGCCGCCGCGCCTCGTCGCCGATCCGGGCGTCGATGTTGCCGGCGGTGCCGGGCATGGCCCGCGCGCCGACCGACTCGCAGCGCGCGGTCTCCATCGCCTCGAAAAGGGCGGCGGCGACCTCGCCCTCCGGCGCGTAGCGGCGGTGGGTGGCGTCGTCGTGGAAGCGCAGGCGCAGGGCATAGGCATCCGCGGTGCCGCGCGCCAGCAGCACCTCGTTGCGCGTCATGCGCCGGGTGACCTGGGGCAGCCGCATGGTGCCGGCCGAGACGCCCGGCGGGTCGACGGAATAGGCCACGGTCAGCTCGCCCTCGCCGGCCATGGCGCGGGTCGCCTCGGCGAGCGCCTTCTTGAAGGGGTCGGCGGGGTTGTCGACTGGCTTGCTCATCACCGATAGATCATCCCGATGGGAGCCGGGCGCAAGACCGGCTCCCGCAGCTTCCGGCGCGCGCTAGCCCTTCGGGATGCGCAGGACCTGTCCCGGATAGATCTTGTCGGGGTCCTGGAGCATCGGCCGGTTCGCCTCGAATATCTCATTGTAGCGCGCACCCTTGCCCAGCGTCCTTTCCGCGATCTTCCAGAGCGTGTCGCCCTTCACCACGGTGTGGAAGACCGGCGCGGCGCCGGGTTCGGGGGTCTCGATCGCATCCTCGACCCGGGCGACGCCCGCGACATTGCCGGCGGCGATGATGATCTTCTCGCGCTCCTCCTCGGTCGGGGCGCGTCCCGACACCTTCACGGTGTCGCCCTCGACCTCGATCTCGAGCCCCTCGGACTTGAGCCCGAGATCGTCGATCTCCTTCTTCAGCGCCTCCGCCGCGGGCGCCTCGGCCGCCTCGGCGCCGCCGAAGCCGAGCGACTTGCCCGCTTCCTTGACGAAATTCCAGAGTCCCATGGTCTGACCTCCCTACCCAGAAGACCCTCCAACGCATTTGCGCGGGAAGGGTTCGGCAAATTGCAGCCCCGGGTCAGCCCAGGCTCATGCTCACCGCGCTCTCCGGCAGCTCCTTGTCGAAGCAGCGCTGGTAGAATTCCGCCACCGTCTGCCGTTCGAGCTCGTCGCATTTGTTGAGGAAGGTCACGCGGAAGGCGAAGCCGATGTCGCCGAAGATCCGCGCGTTCTCGGCCCAGCTCAGCACCGTGCGCGGGCTCATGACGGTGGAGAGGTCGCCGTTCATGAAGGCCGCGCGGCTGAGATCGGCCACGGTGACCATGCGGCTGACGGTCTTGCGGCCCTCGGGCGTGTCGTAATGCGGATATTTCGCCAGCACGATCCCGACTTCGGCGTCATGGGCGAGATAGTTGAGCGTGACCACGAGGCTCCAGCGGTCCATCTGGCCCTGGTTGATCTGCTGGGTGCCGTGGTAGAGCCCGGTGGTATCGCCGAGGCCGATGGTATTGGCCGTGGAGAACAGGCGGAAATAGGGATGCGGCCGGATCACCTTGTTCTGGTCGAGAAGCGTCAGCTTGCCGTCGGTCTCGAGCACGCGCTGGATGACGAACATCACGTCCGGCCGCCCGGCGTCGTATTCGTCGAAACAGATCGCCACCGGGTTGCGCAGGCACCATGGCAGGATGCCCTCCTGGAACTCGGTCACCTGCATGCCGTCGCGGATGCGGATCGCATCCTTGCCGATCAGGTCGATGCGGGAGATGTGGCTGTCGAGATTGACGCGCACGCAGGGCCAGTTCAGCCGCGCCGCCACCTGCTCGATATGGGTCGACTTGCCGGTGCCGTGGTAGCCCTGGATCATGACGCGGCGGTTGTGGGCGAAGCCCGCGAGGATCGCCAGCGTGGTGTCCGGGTCGAAGCGGTAGGTCGGGTCGATGTCCGGCACGCGTTCGCTCGGCTCGGCGAAAGCGCGCACGGTCAGATCGGTGTCGATGCCGAAGACGTCGCGGACGCTGAGATCCATCGTCGGTTCTGAGCTCATCTCCATCCTGCCGTCCGCCATCGTTTTCCCCGCCGGTGCGTTCCGTGCTTCTGCATCATATCTGACCGCGGGGGGCAAGCGAAAGCGGAGCGCGGCGATGCCCGCGCACCTCGCGCGCGACAAGTTCGGCCGAACCTGCTACTATTGCGATCAAGGCATTTTCAAGCCGCCGCTGCGTCCTTGCGCGGGCCGGCGTCCGCATCGAAGCAGGATCAAGCGAGGAGGGAGGGAGAATTCATGGCCGTCGCGCCCTGGATGAAGCGCAACAGTCTCGAGATCCAGTTCTGGGGCTACGAGATCGGCAACATCATCGCCTCCCTGACCGGTGCGGGCGGAATCCGGGTCTTCGCCGAAAGCCTGGTCGACGCCTACCGGGCCGGTGGCGCATCGCCCGTCGCGGTGGCCTTCTGGCTCGCCCGGGAGCACCCCGAGGCCTTCGCCACCCTCGGCGTGATGGCCATCGTCGTCATCGCCTTTCCGCTCGGCTCGGCGGTGGAGCGGCGGTTCGGACCGCGGGCGGCCGATGCGGTCAATGCGCTCGCCGTTCCGCTGGCGCTGGCGCTCCTGGCCTTCGCGCTCGTTCGCGAGGCCAATCTGTTCACCGTCGCGGCCTGCGCCTTCGTGGTCGGCTCCTGCCTGCTGCGCGGGGCGGGCCATTTCCCGCTGCTCCTGAAGCTCGGCGGGCTGGCGCTGAGCGTCGGCGGCCTCGCGCTCGCCGGTGCCGGCGTCATGGTGCTGGCGGTCGAATTGTTCGGCTCCGGCGGGACGGGCATCCTGCTCAGCGCCGCGACCTTCCTGTCCGGGGTCTTCGTGGCCGGCGCGGGGCTCCTGACCTACCAGGGCGGATGCCGGGCCGTGGAGGCCGCGCAGGCGGGGGGCGAGGGCCGGGGCGACGAGGGCGGTGTGTCCTTCGGCGCCGGCGATCTGCGGTCGCTCTTGTCGGTGCAGGGGCCGCTCGCCGGGGCGATGGCCCGGACGCTCGATCCGGCCATCGAATGGACGATCCGCGCGATGGTGCATCCGGGCCTCTTCTGGATCTCCGAGGGCACGAAGCAGGCGCAGCCGTTCCGGACGAGCATGCTCGCGCGCCTGCCCTGGCGCGTGATCACCGGCACGCTGGCGCTCTCGACCGGGACCGCCGCCGGCGTCAGCTTCGCCGTCGCCAACCTGCTCTGGGCGGTGGGCGACATGGCGATCGGCGCGCTGGATTCGGATGCTGCGGTCGAGACCGCGACTCCGGGGGCGGCGCGTTCGGGGGCGAGTCCTGCGGATCCAAGGGTCTAGTCGCGGAAGCTTCGGCTCACCTTGATCTGCTCCCAGGCCCAGACCACTTTGGCCAGCCGCGCCTCGTCGTCGCGGCGGCCGCTCACGAGGAATGTGTGTGGCGAACGCCCTGCCGATGCGTCGATGACTCAGCCGCCGCGCTCGGCCTCGCAGTCCGGCAGGCGTCGCGCCGGCGGGATCGCGGCGGCGTCGGCAGTGCAGATCGGCAGGCCCGCCTTTCGCGCGCCGTCGACGAAGAGAGCGACCGAGCTGCTGCCCGGCTGGTAGAAGTCGTTGGCGATCCAGGCCTCGGCGCTGAATTCCGGATCGAGGCGCAGGAGCTCGGCGACCTCGGCGCGCGCCGCCGCGTCGCCCGCCTGCGCGAGCGCCAGCGCGAGCATGAGCCGTGCTTCGAACCATCGGTGCGGGAGCTTGCGAAGCACCGCGGCGGCCTCGGCGTAGCGGCCGGAATAATAGAGCGGGTAGGCGCGCTGGAACCAGTAGTAGGGCGGGTGGAGCGGGTCGATCTCGGCCAGGCGGTCGAGGATCGCGAGCCCGTTCCCGGCGGCTTCCGTGCCGAGCGCGATCGGGCTGATCGCCCCGACCTTGCCGAGGATGACCGAATCGTTTGGATAGGTCGCGAGCGCCCGTTCGAAGGCTGCACGCCCCGCATCCGCATCGCCGCGGCGGAAATAGCTCAATCCCTGGGCCATCAGCACGCGGCCGTGGTCGGGGTCGAGTTCAGCGGCCCGGTCCACCGCCGCCTCGAATCGCTCCCAGGCGGCGGCCCGGCTTCCCCAATCAGAAAATGCCTCCTGTAGGTGCGTTCCTGCGAGAAAGATCCATCCGATCAAGAGCTCCGGGTCCCGGGCGACGGCCTCTTCGATCAGCGCCCGGGCCTCCCGGATGCCCGCCTCGTCGTTTCTGCCGTAGGGCGCCTTCGCCCGGATCAGAAGCTCGAAGGCCGTGAGGTTCCGCGGCCTCGACCGCTCGGCTCGCGCCAGCCATTCCTTCCAGATCACGCCGCTGTAGCCCGACAAGGTGCCGACGATTTCGGTGACCAGCGGATCGCGGATCGCGAAGATATCGTCCAACGCCTGCTCGAAACGGCCGCTCCAAGCATTGAGGTGCGATTCCGAATCGACCAGCCGCACCGCCACGCGAAGGCGATCCTCCCCTTGTTCGAGCCGGCCCTCGAGCACGTAGTCGGCTCCGAGCTCGCGCAGGCGATCGATCGCGTCGTCTCCCTCGACGCCCGCCACGGTGTTGCGGGCGAGGACGCGGAGCGAGCGGGCGCGCGAGAGCTCGGTGACCACGTCGTCGGTCAGGGCCTCGGCGACACCAGCCCGAATCGGATCGCCCAGGTCGGTCTGCAGCGGCAGGACGGCGATGCCGATGTCGTGCGGCGGCGGCCCCGGTCGCCAGAGCGCAAACCCCGCTGCGGCAAGCATCAGGACGAGCACGAGCGCAGCCAGGGGCGCGGTACGGCCGCGACGGCGCAACGTCGGCGGCGGCTCGAGGAGGTAGCCGCGCCGCGGAACCGTCTGCAGCACCGCATGCGCCTCGTCGCCGAGCGCGCGGCGGATCTGGTGGATGCATTGCACGAGGCTGTCGTCGGTGACGGCGACGCCCTCCCAGACCACGTCGATCAGCTCCTGCTTGGTCACGACCTCGCCGGGATGGGCGGCGAGGTGGCGCAGCACGGCGAAGGCCTGGGGACGCAGGGCGATGGGCGCACCCGCGGCGTCGCGCAGCGTCTCGCGGCGGAAATCGACGACCCGCCCGTTCACGGAAAGGAAAGATGCCGCGTCGCCCACGCGCCCCCCCCTGGGTCTTGCCGCGAGCGTAGCACGTGGCCGATCAGGACGGGAGTCCGGTAAAAGATCGGCGCCCGATCGGGCGGCCATCGTCGGGCGATCAGGACTCCGGGGGGGGCCGGTGCCAGGCTTCCGACATGGATCTCCGGACCAGGCTCCTGTTGACCGTCTTTGCCGCGACCGCGGCTGCCGCCGTCGGCGCCGAACGCTCGCTGCCGCCGGAGGACGCGGGCAGGGCGGAATTCGTCGGCGACGTCCAGGTCCCCGTCAACGCCGCCGCGGCCGCCGTCGGCGCGTGGCTCGCGGCGGAGTTCGACCTCCCGCCCGCGCCGCTCCCGGCGATCCGCCTTTCGTCGCCCGCTGCGATGGCCGCACTCTATCGCGGTGGTGCGACGCTGGCCGACGGGACGGATGCGCGCCGGGTCGTGGCGCTCTACGACCAGCGGCAGGCGACCATCCATCTGCCCGAAGGATGGACAGGCACCGGCGCAGTCGAAATGTCGATGCTCGTGCACGAGATGGTGCACCATCTCCAGGCGAGCGCAGGATGGGAGCCCGGCTGCCCGGCCGAGGTCGAGGCGCTTGCCTACGAGGCGCAGGCTCGCTGGCTCGCCCTCTTCGGCCAGGACCTCACCCGCGCGCTGGCGATCGACCCGCTTTTCCTGAGGCTTCTTGGCATCTGCGGCTTCTGACGGCCGGCGTCAGTCGCGAAAGCTTCGGCTGACCTTGATCTGCTCCCAGGCCCAGACCACTTCGGCCAGCCGCGCCTCGTCGTCGCGGCGGCCACCGTTCATGTCAGGGTGAAGGTCCTTCACCAGGGCCTTGTACTGCTTTCGGATTTCCTGCTTGGTCTGGTTGTCCTGCGCGTCGAGGATCTCGAGCGCCCGCCGCTCGGTCGGCGGCAGGCGTCGCGCGCGCGGCGACTTGCGGTCGGCGCCCGGGTTCAGGGTCGCCTTGTCGCCGAGCAGCTCGGTCGGGTCGTCGAAGCCGAAGCGCTGCCAGGCCCGGCCTTCCGCATGGGGCTGGGTGCCGTTGCGGTCGACGCTCTGCCGGAACGGCCGGGTCGGCCGCTCCCAGACCCGGTCGGCGGCGAATTGCCGCTCCAGGTCGTCGTCGGAATGCGATTCGAAGAAGTTCCACTTCAGGTTGTACTCGCGAACATGGTCGAGACAGAACCAGTGGAAATCGTCGAGGCTGTCGGGCGATTTCGGCGCGCGGAACTTCCCCGGCTTGTCGCAGCCGGGCTTGTCGCAGATGCGCCCGGAGCTTTCGACCGCGCCGGACTGGCTGCGCGAGCGCGCGCGCCGCTTCTTGTCGGCGGCGGCGGAGATGTCGAACTCGAAGGGCGTGCGGCGGCTCATCGGCAGCCGATCCTTTCATCTGGGCGACTCGGGGCCTAGAGTTTAGTGATTTGTCGGGGCGGGCCAAGCCCCGTAGCGAGGGAGGATCCGGTGGCGAATGCAGGGAAAATAATGGCCGAGAGGCTGCATTCCAAGCTGAGCCTGGCCTTCGAGCCGGAGTACATCGCGGTCATCGACGAGAGCGAGACCCATCGCGGCCATGCCGGCTGGCGCGAGGGGGGCGGCACGCATTTCCGCGTCGAGATGCGCAGCGCCGCCTTCGACGGCATGGGGCGGCTGGCGCGCAGCCGGGCGGTGCATCGCGTGCTGCGCGAGGAGCTCGACGGCCCGATCCATGCGCTCGCGCTGACCCTCTCGGGCCGCGATGGCTGATCAGCCGCGCTCGGCGGGACCGAGCTGCGGTGCGGCGCGCAGGGGGGATGCCGGGCGCGCCGTGGGATCGGCGGACGGGTCCGCGATCTGTGGTTCGACGCGGCTGCCGGTAATCGGTTCGCGTGTTGACCTCGCCGGCCGCGATTCGCCGGTGATCTCGCGGATCGCGCCATCGGGGGCGGGGTCGGCGAGTGCCGCGAGCTGCGGGCCGAGCGTCTCGCGCGGGCGGCGGAAGATGAGCAGCGTCTCGTCCTGTTCCACCGCCTTGTGGAACCAGCCGCCGGAGGGCGTGGAGGGCAGCCGTTCGGCGCGCAGGTATTCCCAGCCCTGCCGCGCATGCTCGTTGATCGCCTCGGTGATGGTGAGCGCGAAGAGGTCCGAGGCGGATTTCACCCCCCGGGACTTCTTCGCCCGGCGCGGCGCCGGAACCGCCTTGTAGTCGAAGTAGGTCATCGCTTCCCCCTGATGGCCGCCCTGGCCCGCCCGGCGCTCACTCCACCCCGAGCTTTCGGCGCACCGCCGCCTGCACCGCCTGCGGATTGGCCTTGCCGCCGGTCGCCTTCATCACCTGGCCGACGAACCAACCGGCGAGCGCGGGCTTGGCCAGCGCCTGCGCCGCCTTCTCCGGATTGGCGGCCACCACCTCGGCGACCGCCGCCTCGATCGCGCCGCTGTCGGTCACCTGGCGCAGGCCGCGCGCCGCGACGATCGCCGCCGGCTCGCCGCCCTCGGTCCAGAGGATCTCGAAGACGTCCTTGGCGATCTTGCCCGAGATCTCGCCGCTCGCGATCAGGTCGAGGAGGCCGCCGAGCTGGCCCGGGCCGATCGGGCTCGCCTCGATGCCGTGGCCCTCGCGGTTCAGCCGGCCGAAGAGCTCGTTGATCACCCAGTTCGCCGCCGCCTTGCCGTCGCGGCCGCGCGCCACGGCCTCGAAGTAATCCGCGCTCGCCACCTCCGCGGTCAGCACGCCGGCGTCGTATTCGGTCATGCCGTAGTCGAGCACGAAACGCGCCTTCCTGGCGTCCGGAAGCTCGGGAAGGCCCGCGGCGATGGCGTCGATCCAGGCCTGGTCGAGTTCGAGCGGCAGCAGATCGGGATCGGGGAAGTAGCGGTAATCATGCGCTTCTTCCTTGGAGCGCATGGAGCGCGTCTCGCCCCGGGCGGGATCGTAGAGGCGCGTTTCCTGCTCGATGCGCCCGCCGTCCTCGAGGATCGCGATCTGGCGGCGCGCCTCGAATTCGATCGCCTGCACGATGAAGCGCATCGAGTTCATGTTCTTGATCTCGCAGCGGGTGCCGAGATCGGTGGAGCCCGCCGGGCGGACGGAGACGTTCACGTCGGCGCGCAGGCTGCCTTCCTGCATGTTGCCGTCGCAGGTGCCCAAGTAGCGCAGGATCTGGCGCAGCTTGCGGACGTATTCCGCCGCCTCCTCGGGGCCGCGGATGTCGGGGCGCGAGACGATCTCCATCAGCGCCACGCCGGTGCGGTTGAGATCGACGAAGGAGAGCGCGGGGTCGAGGTCGTGGATCGACTTGCCCGCGTCTTGCTCGAGATGGATACGCTCGATCCTGACCTTGCGCGCGAGGCCGGGCCCGAGATCGACCAGCACCTCGCCCTCGCCGACGATCGGGTGGTAGAGCTGGCTGATCTGGTAGCCCTGCGGCAGGTCGGGATAGAAGTAGTTCTTGCGGTCGAAGCGGGAGTAGCGGTTGATCGCGGCCTTGAGCCCGAGCCCGCTGCGCACCGCCTGCTCGACGCAGAATTCGTTCACCACCGGCAGCATGCCGGGCATCGCGGCATCCACCAGGCTGACGTTTGTATTGGGCTCGGCGCCGAAGGCGGTGGAGGCGCCGGAGAAGAGCTTGGATTTCGAGGTGACCTGGGCATGGACCTCCAGCCCGATCACCATTTCCCAGTCGCCCTTCGCGCCGGCGATGACCTTGGGGTCCGGTTCCCGATAGGTTAGCTCGGCCATGCGCTCGTCCGTCGGTGATGCAGGCCGCCCTCTTACCGGGGCGGCGACGGTGCGGCAAGGCCCGGTTCAGACTGTCACCGGTTATGCTATTGCACCTGGCGCCCGTGCATTCCCCGACCGCCCCGCTCCAAGACGAGAGCAGCGCCCGCCTGGGGGCGGGGCGGGCGCTGCCCGGCGGTGCCCGCCAGGCGGGATGGTGACGCCAGGCGCGCCCGGAACTCGGGCGGCGGGGTTGCGTTGCGAAATGCCATTCCCCGGCCGACCGTCAGACCATCAGGCGCGCGGGCTTCAGGCGGCGCGGCCGCGAATAGCGCGGGGCGGTGAGCACGGTCTGGGGCTTCTGGCCGCCCAGTTCGAGCGTTCGGGCGCGCAGGACCTCGGTCGCCTCCGCGGATCCGGAGGGCAGGGTCGCCGGGTCGATCGGCGCACCGACCGTCAGCCGGTAGGGCTGATAGGGCTTGTTCAGCACCTCGTGGAAGATGGTGATGTCGCGCAGCGTCGGGTGGATGCGGTCGAAGAGATAGAAGAGCGCCGAGTTGCGCGCGGTGATGTGCAAGGGCACCACCGGCAGGTCGAAGCGCCGCGCGAGCATGGCGCCCGAGGCCATCCAGGGGCGTTCATGCAGCGAGAGCCAGCGGCGCTTGGCCAGCCGCCCGGAGGGGAAGAGCACGCCCATGCGCCCGGCCTCGAAGGCCCTATGGGCATAGGCCATGGTCTCGCGGTTCTGCTTGTGGGTGCGCTTCTCGGGCCGCCATTCCACCGGCGCGATCAGGCTCCCGAGCTGGGGCAGGACCCGCAGCGCGTCCGCATTGGCGAAGATGAAGAGATCCGGGCGTCTCCGGGCGAGCGCGCCGAAGAGCACGATGCCGTCGGCGATGCCGGTCGGATGGTTGCAGACGACCATCAGCGGGCCGGTCTCGGGGATGTTCTCCAGGCCGCTGATCTCGACGTGCAGCGCGATCATCTCCGCCAGCGACTGCATCACGTCCGGTCCCGGCATCGGCTCCAGCGCCTCGCCGATCCGGACGGTTCGCTCGTAGCTCAGGATGCGCTTGAGCAGGCGGCGGGCAAGCCAGACGCCGGGGCCGCCCCGACGGAGCCAGGGCGCCCGTTCCTCGATGAGCTCGTCGATCGTGCCCCGCATGGTCGGATCCTATCGTGCCAGTTCGACAAACGCGTGACAAGCGGCGGCGTTCCTCCGGCGGAGTTCAGCCGTCCGCCTCCCGGAGCAGCCGCTCCACCATCTCGCCGGTGTCGCGGGAGAGCGCGGGGCGGGCGCCGAGGCGCTGGAGCTCGCCGCGGATCAGCGCCTGGCGGCCGGCGTCGAAGCTGCGCCAGGTGGCGAAGGCCGAGGTCAGCCGGGCGGTGGTCTGCGGGTTGATCGGATCGAGACGGATCAGCCAGTCCGCGAGCAGGCGGTAGCCGGCGCCGCCGGCGGCGTGGAAGGCGGCGAGATTGGCGTTGGCGAAGGTGCCGATGAGCGCGCGGAAGCGGTTGGGGTTCCGCCAGTCGAAATCCGGGTCCCGCGTCAGCGCCTCGACCGTCGCGACGGCGGTCTCGGGGGGCGAATGCGCCGCCTGCACGGCGAACCATTTGTCGAGCACGAGGCGGTCGTCGCGCCAGGCCGCGCGGAACTCGGCCAGGGCGACCTCGGCCCGGTTCCGGCCGACGAGCAGGGAAAGCGCGGCCATGCGCTCGGTCATGTTGTCCGCGCCGGCGAAATGCGCCGCGGCGAGGGCGGCCTCGGGATCGCGCGCGGTGATCAGCGCGAGCGCGCGGCCGCGCAGGGCGCGATGGCCCGCCGCGGCGGCGTCCGGGCTGTAGGGGCCGTCGAGCCCATGCGCGTCGTAGAGGCGACGGAGCCGCGGGCCGAGCGCATCGGCGATCGCGGCCTCGAGCCTGCGGCGGGCGTGATGGAGCGCGAGCGGATCCGGAAGCCTGCCGGATTCGGCGAGATGGGCGATGGCCTCTTCGAGCGAGGGCAGGTCGAGCAGGAGCGCCCGGTAGTCCGGCGCGAGCGCGGGATCCTCGGCGACGCGCGCCAACGCGGCGAGATAGTCCGGATCGGGGGCGAGCCTGGGATCGGCGCTCGTCGCGGCGAGGATGCCGAGGGCGAGGCTTCGGCCGGCCTGCCATTTGCTGAACGGGTCGGTCTCGTGGGCGAGCAGGAAGGCGCCGCCGTTCCCGCCGGTCGGGCCGGTCAGGATGACCGGGGCGGAGAAGCCGCGCAGGAGCGAGACGACCGGCCGCGCGGGCAGGTCCCAGGTGAAGTCCTGCCGCCCGCGGGCGAGTTCGAGCACGGCCTCGGCCAGCGGCGCGCCGGTCTCCGGGTCTAAGAGCGCGCAGGCGACCGGGATCAGGAGCGGCGCCTTGCGCGGCTGGCCGGCGGTCGGCGGCGTGGATTGCGCGAGTGCCAGCGTGAAGCGGCCGCCCTCCCAGGTCTCGCGCGCCGTCACATGCGGCGTCCCGGCCTGGGAATACCAGCGCGCGAACTGGGTCAGGTCGCGGCCCGAGGCATCCTCGAAGACGCGCAGCCAGTCCTCAATGGTGCAGGCCTGGCCGTCGTGGCGGTCGAAATAGAGGTCGAGCGCGCGGGCATAGGTCTCGGGGCCGACGATGCGGCGCAGCATGCCGATGACCTCCGCGCCTTTCTCGTAGACGGTGGCGGTGTAGAAGTTGTTGATCTCGATGTATTCCTCCGGCCGGACCGGATGGGCGAGCGGGCTCGCGTCCTCGCGGAACTGGGTGGCCCGCAGGCGGATCACGTCCTCGATGCGCTTGACGCCGGCGCCGCGCTGGTCGGAGGAGAACTGCTGGTCGCGGAAGACCGTCAGCCCCTCCTTGAGGCAGAGCTGGAACCAGTCGCGGCAGGTGATGCGGTTGCCGGTCCAGTTGTGGAAATACTC
>NZ_DAIUBO010000006.1:0-38629 GCF_036846665.1 Amaricoccus sp.
GGTCGGGATGAGGCTGCAGCTGCCCTTCCTCGTTGTGGCGATGGGATTCGCGATCGCGGTGCCCGCCGGTCTCTCGCGGGCGCGCAGGGTGCCGGTCGTCTCGCCCCTGATCAACGGCTATGTCTATCTCTTCCGCGGCACACCCTTGCTGGTGCAGACCTTCCTGATCTATTTCGGCCTGGCGCAGTTCGAATGGATCCGCGACAGCTGGGCCTGGACCTTCCTGCGCGACCCCTGGTGGTGCGCCTTGATCGCCTTCTCGCTCAATTCGGGGGCCTATGGGACCGAGATCATCCGCGGCGCGATCGTGACCACCGGCAAGGGCGAGCTCGAGGCCGCATGGGCGCTGGGCCTTTCGCGCCGTCAGGTCGACTGGCTGGTGCTGATGCCCTCGGCACTCCGCCGCTCGCTTCCGCAATACGGCAACGAGGCGGTCTTCATGCTGCAGGGCTCGGTGGTCGCGAGCGTCATCACGCTCCAGGACATCCTCGGGGCCGGGCGCACGCTCAATGCCCGATATTACCTCGCCTACGAGGGTTTCCTCGCGGCCGCGATCCTCTACATGGCGATAACCTTCCTGCTGGTCCTGGCGTTTCGAGGCCTCGAAAGCCGCTACCTGCGCCATCTCCGGCCGCGTGGAGTCAGGTGACGTGACGACGACCGAAGATCCCTCCCGCCCGGTCGTCCGGCTCCGGCCGAATGTCGATCCAAGGGCCCTGCGCCGCGGCGTACCCTGGGTCTACGCCGATCAGATCGTGCTCGACCGGCGCAGCCGCGCGATCCCCGCGGGCTCCATCGTGGAAGTGCAGGATGCCGGGCGCAGCCCGATCGCGCTCGCCGCCTTCAACGCCGCGTCGAAGATCGCCCTGCGGATCCTCGACCGCGATCCCGGGGCCGCGATCGGCCCGGAGTGGTTCGCCGCGCGACTCCGCCGGGCCCTGGCCCTGCGCGAGGCGCTCTTTCCGGTGCCCTATTACCGGCTCGTCCATGCCGAGGCCGACGGGCTGCCCGGGGTGGTGGTGGACCGGTTCGGGTCTGCCGCGGCGGTGCAGCCCAATGCCGCCTGGGCGGAGGCGCATCTCGAGGATCTGGTGACGGCGCTCGTGGCCGTGACCGGGGTCACGGAGGTCTTCAAGAACGGCAGCGGCCGGGCACGCGGGCCTGAAGGGCTCGACGAGGATTCCGCGCTGATCCGCGGCAGCCTCAACGGTCCGGTGGAGGTGCCGATGAACGGGGCCATCTATCTCGCCGATCTCGCGCAGGGCCAGAAGACCGGCCTCTATTTCGACCAGCGGCCGAACCACGCCTTCGCCGCCCGGCTCGCCGGCGGGCGCCGCGTGCTCGACGTGTTCTCCCATGTGGGGGGCTTCTCCCTGGCGGCGCTGGTGGCGGGTGCGGCTTCGGCAGTCGCCGTCGACGGATCCGCGCCCGCGCTCGAGCTCGCCCGCGGCGGTGCGGAGCGGAGCGGCGTTGCGGATCGTTTCGAGACGCGGAAGTCGGACGCCTTCGCTGCAATCGAGGCTATGGCGGTGGAGGGCGAACGGTTCGGGCTGGTGATCTGCGATCCCCCGGCCTTCGCGCCGTCGAAATCCGCTCTCGAAGCCGGGCTTCGCGCCTATGAGCGGCTCGCGCGGATGGCCTCGGCCCTCGTCGAGCCGGACGGATTCCTGGTGCTCTGCTCCTGCAGCCACGCCGCCGATCTCGCGACGTTCCGGTCGGCCTGCCTGCGCGGCATCGGCAGGGCAGGGCGCTCGGCGCAGATCCTGCACACCGGCGAGGCGGGGCCGGACCATCCGGTGCATCCCGCACTGGCCGAGAGCTGCTATCTCAAGGCTTTGTTCTTCCGGCTGGGTCCGTGAGGGTCCTGCTCGATGCCTGCGTGCTCTTTCCCAGCGTCCTGCGCGAGATGCTGCTGGGCGCCGCGCGGACCGGGGCCTTCCTGCCGCTCTGGTCGGACCGGATCCTCGAGGAATGGGCGCGCGCGACCCGTCGCCTTCCTGCCGGCGCCGAGGCGGTCGCCCGCGCCGAGATCGCGGCGATGCGCGCGGCCTGGCCCGAATCCGAAGTGGCATTGGACGAGGACCTGATGCGGAGGCTCTCCCTGCCCGACCCGGACGACCGGCATGTGCTGGCGGCGGCGATCGCGGCGGGGGCGGACGTGCTGATGACCCTCAATCGCAGGGATTTCCCGCCCCGGACCCTCGCGAGGCACGGCCTGCTCCTGCGCGAGCCGGACAGCTTCCTGACCGAGCTGCACCACGAAGGATTCGACATGGCCGCGGTGGCGTCCGATGTTCTGACGCGCGCGGAATCCGTCTCCGGTCGGGCGCAGGCCCTGCGCGGCCTTCTCAAGCGCGCCGGGTTGCCGCGGCTCGGCAAGGCGCTCGCGGCGCACCCCTCGTGATCCGGGTGCGCGGGACCTCCGGCGCCCCGATCCGGGATGCGGGCCGCGGATGCGATCGACGGGGCGCAGGGCAGTGCCGCTGCCGCTTCGGAACCGGGTCCTACCGATAGCCTTTCTGGCGAATCGCGAAGACCCTGAGCAGGGCGCCGATGAGCGCCAGTGCGGCCGTGGGCGCGCGTGCGACGCCGATGACCTCGTCGTCGTCGCGTGCTCCCGATTCGCGCAAGGTGCAGGTCCATTGACTGTCCGGCAGCCGCAGGGCACCGGAGAGCGACACCGACCATCCCGGCAGTTCGCTGGCCACGAGCCGCAGGGCGGCATCGGCCGAATCGATCACGCCCGCGGTGGCTCCCGCGGCATGGCCGCTCGCGGCCAGCCCCTCGAGGACCGCGAGTCCGAGCGGCAGATCCGCATGGCTCGCGGCCTCGATTCGATCCACGAGCGCCTGTATCTCCTTGCCGGACATGGGTGATCCTCTCGATTCCTAGGACATGGACCGAAGCATGCTCTGCCCGGCCCCGGTGTGGCCGATTGCAGCGAAGCTATCGGATCGCAGGTCGGGCCATATTGACGGAGATCATGGCGATGGCGGCTTTTTTTGTCAAAGAGGCCGACATGCTAGGAAGCGAAGGGCAGGGATGATGGACAAGCTGCGGAGCGTCGTCTGGTTCGAGGATCTGTCCCGCGGGGACGTCGGATTGGTCGGCGGCAAGAACTCGTCGCTCGGCGAGATGGTGCGCACCCTCGGCGAGCAGGGCATCCGCGTGCCCCCCGGTTTCGCCACGACCGCGGATGCCTTCCGCTCCTATCTCGACGCGAACGGCCTCAACGAGACGATCGCCGAGACGATGGCGCGGCTGAAGGCCGGGAAGGTGACGCTCCAGGAAGCCGGCCAGTCGGTCCGCAAGGCCATCGCCGCCGGCGACTGGCCCGAGGAGATCCGCGATGCGATCCTGGCCAACTACCGCGCGCTGTCGGAGCGCGCCGGCAAGACCGACGTCTCCGTTGCCGTCCGGTCCAGCGCGACGGCCGAGGATCTGCCCGACGCCAGTTTCGCCGGCCAGCAGGAGACCTTCCTCAACGTCCGCGGCGAGGCCTCGCTGCTCGATGCCTGCCGCCGCTGCTATGCCTCGCTCTTCACCGATCGCGCCATCACCTACCGGAGCGTCAAGGGCTTCGACCACAGCCAGGTGGCGCTCTCGGTCGGGGTGCAGCAGATGGTGCGCTCCGATACCGGCGGCGCGGGCGTGATGTTCTCCATCGATACCGAATCGGGCTTCGACAAGGTGGTGCTGATCAACGCTGCCTGGGGGCTCGGCGAGAACGTGGTCCAGGGCGCGGTCACGCCGGACGAATACGAGGTCTTCAAGCCCCTCCTCGACACCCCGGGCCTCTCGCCGGTCATCGAGAAGAAGCTCGGCGCCAAGGAGCGCAAGATGATCTATGGCGGCGAGGCCAGCGACACGCGGAACGTGCCGACCTCCAAGGCGGAGCGCGCGGCCTTCGTCCTGAGCGACGAGGAGATCATCGAGCTGGCGCGCCAGGCCTGCACCATCGAGAAGCATTACGGCCAGCCGATGGACATGGAATGGGCGCGCGACGGCGACACGGGCGAGCTCTTCATCGTCCAGGCGCGGCCGGAAACCGTGCAGTCCCGCGCCGAGGCCGGGGCGCTCAAATCCTATACCGTCAAGTCCCACGGCCGCGAGCTGCTCACCGGCCTCAGCGTCGGCGAGGCCGTGGTGGCGGGGCGCGTCTGCCTGATCGAGCACGCCCGGGACATCGGCCGCTTCGTCGACGGATCGATCCTCGTGACCGGCACCACGGATCCCGACTGGGTGCCGATCATGAAGCGCGCCGCCGCCATCATCACCGACCACGGCGGCCGGACCAGCCATGCCGCGATCGTCAGCCGCGAGCTCGGCGTGCCGGCGATCGTCGGCACCGGCACGGCGACCCATGTGCTGCATGACGAGCAGGAGGTCACGGTCTCCTGCGCCGGCGGCGACGAGGGCGCGATCTACGAGGGCATCTCGGATTACGTGGTCGAGGACCTGCGTCTCGACACCATCCCCAGGACCCGCACCAAGATCATGCTCAACCTCGCCAATCCGGCGGCGGCGTTCCGCTGGTGGCGGCTGCCCTCCGAGGGCGTCGGCCTCGCGCGCATGGAATTCGTCGTCAACAACGCGGTCAAGGTGCATCCCATGGCGCTCGTGCGCTTCGACGAGCTCGAGGACGGGGGCGCCAAGGCCGAGATCGCCGAGCTGACCCGCTCCTATCCCGACAAGACCGAGTATTTCGTCGAGGAACTGGCGCGCGGGCTCTCGCGGATCGCGGCGGTGGTCTATCCCAAGCCGGTGATCATCCGGATGAGCGACTTCAAGACCAACGAATACGCCGAGCTCCTGGGCGGGCGGCAGTTCGAGCCCGAGGAAGAGAACCCGATGATCGGCTTCCGCGGGGCCTCGCGCTATTATTCCGAGCGCTACCGCGAGGGCTTCGCGCTGGAATGCCGGGCGATCAAGCGGCTGCGCGAGGTGATGGGCTTTGACAACGTGGTGATGATGATCCCCTTCTGCCGGACCACGACCGAGGCGGACCGGGTGCTGGAGGTGATGGCCCGGAACGGGCTCGAACGCGGCAGGAACGGCCTGCAGGTCTATGTGATGTGCGAGATACCGTCGAACGTCATCCTGGCGGCGGAATTCGCCAAGCGCTTCGACGGCTTCTCGATCGGCTCCAACGACCTCACCCAGCTCACGCTCGGCGTCGACCGGGATTCCGAATCGCTGGCCGCGGTCTTCGACGAGCGCGACCCGGCGGTGCGCTGGATGATCGAGACGGTGATCGAGCGCGCCCATGCCGCCGGGGCCAAGATCGGCTTCTGCGGCCAGGCGCCGAGCAACGATCCGAGCTTCGCCAGGCTCCTCGCCGGCGCCGGGATCGATTCGATCTCCGTGACGCCCGACAGCTTCATCCGGGTCAAGCAGCAGGTCGCAGCGGCGGAAGGCTAGGGACCGACCGATCGGAGGGAATCGCCGGCCGGAGGGTGTCCCGGAGAGCGTGCGCGCGCGCACGGGTCGTAACTGTCTAAAATATAAGGTGTATTTCCGGCGTTAACTTTTGGCCGCCGGCGGGCAGTGCCTCGAGGGCCGGGTCTTGCCCCTGAGATCCGAGCCGGCGCCGTCGCCCCGGGTGCAACGGGAATTGACGGCGAGGCCGCTGGTATCAGACTTCTCCGGGTGATCGCTTCGGACCGGCGCCCGGCGCCCGTGGCGGCGCTGCTTTCTCTTCGCGGATTTGGCAGGTGACAAATCCGTGCGCGCCTGCCTGCCCCCGGCAGGCGCGACGAGCGCGCCCGCCAGGCATGCGCGCGCGGATTGCCCGGCGACGGTGCAGCACGACCCCCCTCGACCTTCGCGCTCGCGCGCTGCGGCCGACGAACCGGCGCGAGGCAGTGCCTCGCTGGTGCCGGTTCGGAATATCCCCTGGCCGATCGATCTAGCCTTATGTCGTATCAGACGGTCGCGCCTTCGGAGGTGAACATGCCCCGGAGGTCCACCGAGGATCGCCGGCCGATGTGCCGCAGGTTGCGGGCGAGAAACCCGTCCATGGCCGCGCGTCCGGCGTCCTTGAGCTGCAGCAGCAGCGCCCGGTTCGGCGTCATCTTCGAGGCGATGCCGAGCTGGGTCATCAGCGCGTCGTCGCTCACGGAATGGACGTGGTTGCGCTTCATCGCGCCCTCGGCGATGATCCCGCGTTCGATCAGCCGGTTGACGAAATCGATGTTGCGCAATTCGCGCAGCAGCGAAGCGTTGAAGCTGATCTCGTTGATGCGGTTCAGGATCTCCTGGGAGCTTCGCGGCAATTCCTCCCGATGGATCGGGTTGATGTGCACGATGACGATGTCGGGGCATTTCGTGCGATAGAACAGCGGATAGAGCGCGGGGTTGCCCATGTAGCCGCCGTCCCAATAGGCCTCGCGCCGCCCGGTGCGGTGATCGTCGATCTCGATGGCCTGGTAGAGCGTCGGCAGGCAGGCGGAGGCGAGGATCGCGTCGGTGGTGATCTCCTTGCCCTGGAACACCCGCGGCTTGCCGTTGCGCACGTTGGTCGCGGTCACGAAGAGCTTCGGCCCGCCGGTCGCGCAGACGTTCTCGTAATCGAGCAGGTCGTCGACGATGCTGCGCAGCGGGTGGTAGTTCACGGGATTGAACTGGTAGGGCGAGAGCACCCGGGTGATCGCTTCCGAGGCGAGGGCGGCGGGGCTGAGCTCGAGCGCCCTGGCGATGAGCGAAGGCGAGGGCGAGACGGCGCGCAGCCAGTCCATGATGGCGTCGGACATGAAGCCGTCGAGGCCCGCGATCCGCAGCCAGAAGCGCGCGAGCGCGTCCCGCGCCCCGGCATTGCCGCCGGTCATCCAGCCGTGCTTCAGCGCGGCGGCGTTCATGGCGCCGGCCGAGGTGGCGCTGATCCCCTCGATCTCGATGTCCTCGTCCTCGAGCAGCCGGTCGAGCGCGCCCCAGGTGAAGGCGCCATGGGCGCCGCCGCCCTGGAGCGCGAGATTGACGACGCGCCGGGTCAAAGCGCGGTCCAGCCGCCGTCGACGGAGAGCGTCGTGCCGGTGATCTGCTCGGCGGCGGCGGAGCAGAGGAAGGCGACGCAGCCGCCGATCTGGGCGGTGGTGGCGAATTGCTTGGAGGGCTGGCGCTCCAGGAGCACCTCGCGGATCACCGTCTCGCGATCCATGCCGTATTTCTTCATCGTGTCGGGGATCTGCGCCTCGACCAGCGGCGTCAGCACGTATCCCGGGCAGATCGCATTCGCGGTGATCGGCTCTTCGGCAGTCTCCAGTGCCGCGACCTTGGTGAGCCCCACGAGCCCGTGCTTGGCCGCGACATAGGCCGATTTGAACGGCGAGGCGGTGAGCCCGTGCGCGGAGGCGATGTTGACGATCCGGCCCCAGCCCTGGGCCCGCATCAGCGGCAGCGCCGCCGCCGTGGTGTGGAAGGCCGAGCTGAGGTTGATCGCGATGATGGCGTTCCATTTCTCGACCGGGAATTCGTCGATCCCGGCGACAAACTGGATCCCGGCGTTGTTCACGAGGATGTCGAGCGATCCCATCGCCTCCCTGGCCTTGGCCACGAGGCTGCGGCAGGCCTCGCCGTTCGACATGTCCGCCGCGACATAGACCGCGCGCACCTTGTGCTCGGCGGCGATTCGCTCCGCGAGCGCGTGATCCTCCGGATTGTCGGTGAACGAGTTCAGCACGACGTCGCTGCCAAGCCGGGCCAGTTCCTCGGCGATGCCGAGTCCGATCCCCGAGTTCGAGCCGGTGATGACGGCCGTCTTGCCTGCCAGAGTCATGGGTCCGACGCTCCTCTCAAATGCTTTTCACGAGCCGGAGTCTATATGTTGCGCGTGCGAATAGGAATGCCCGCCGCAGGGCGGTGCCCGGTCGATCGGGGAGGGTCCGGATGCCCAAAAAAAGACGCCCTCCGAGGAGGGCGTCAAGTCGTTGAGGCAGGTTTCATACAGGCAAGAAACCTATCGAGCAGTGGAACCCTTATACGAAATCAATGGTCTATCGCCAAGACAAAAATTGGTGGTGCGGGGGCGGTGCGGGGCCGCTAGAGTGCCCGAAAGCCAATCAACCTCTGGGATGTGACGCAAATGACACGCATGATCGGGCGGGTCGTGGCGGGGTTTCTGGCGCTGGTGCTGGGGACGACCCTCGCCGCGGCGGAGCCGTCTCACGGCATAGCTATGTATGGCGATCCGTCGCTTCCACCGGATTTTGTGTCGCTGCCTTACGCGAATCCCGATGCGCCGAAGGGCGGGACGATCGTTTTCGGCGAGACCGGCGGATTTGACTCGCTTAATCCCTATATTCTGAAGGGCCGGGCGCCCTGGGGCATCCAGTCCCATGTTTTCGAGACGCTGATGGCGCGAAACTGGGACGAGCCCTTCTCGCTCTACGGGCTGCTCGCCGAATCGATCGAGACGGGTCCGGAGCGGGAATGGGTGGCCTTCACCCTGCGGCCGGAGGCGAAATTCTCCGACGGCAGCCCGGTGACGGTCGAGGACGTGATCTGGTCCATGGAGACACTGGCCGAAGAAGGTCAGCCAAGATACCGCAACGCCTGGGAAAAGGTCCGCAGCATCGAGCAGACCGGCGAGCGGTCCTTCCGGCTGGACTTCAGCGAGCCCGACAGCGAATTGCCGCTGATCATCGGCCTGCGCCCGATTCTCAAGAAGGCCGATTGGGAGGGCGTGGATTTCGCGCAGAGCAGCCTGCGCGTGCCCACCGGCTCCGGCCCCTATAGGATCGGCGCCTTCGAGCCCGGCCGCTACATCCGCTTCGAGCGGAATCCGGAGTATTGGGGCCGCGACCTGCCGATCAACCGCGGGCTGAACAACTTCGACACCATCCGCTACGATTATTTCGTCGATTCCGGGGTGCTCTTCCAGGCCTTCACGGCCGGCGCGCTCTCGGTCTACCGCGAATCGAGCCCGGCGCGCTGGGCGAGCGAGTTCGGCTTCCCGGCGGTGACCTCGGGTGCGGTCGTCAAGGCCGAGATCCCGCATGGACGGCCCTCGGGGATGGAGGGATTCGTCTTCAACCTGCGCCGTCCGGTCTTCGAGGACTGGCGGGTGCGCGACGCGCTGCTCCATGCCTTCAACTTCGAATTCGTCAACCGGACGCTGAACGGCGGCGCCTTCCCGCGCCGGACGAGCTATTTCGCCAATTCGGAACTGGCGATGGGCGAGGGGCCGGCGGAGGGGCGGGTGCGCGCGCTGCTCGAGCCCTTCGCGGACAGCCTGCTGCCCGATGCGCTCGAGGCCTATGCGCTTCCCGCCTCCGACGGCTCGCCGCGCAACCGCTCCAACATGCGCCGGGCGGCGCAGCTGCTGGCCGAGGCCGGCTGGACGGTGCAGGAGGGCGTGCTGCGCGACGCCTCCGGCGCGCCCTTCGCCTTCGACATCCTGCTGATGAACGGACAGGACGAGGCGGTGACCAATGTCTTCGTGGATGCGCTGCGCCAGCTCGGCATCCAGGTCGGCGTCCAGTTGGTCGACCAGGCCCAGTACAACGAGCGCCGCAACGACTACGACTACGACATGATGATCAACACCTGGAACATGTCGCTCTCGCCCGGCAACGAGCAGATGCTCTACTGGGGCAGCGCCGGCGTCACCGAGCCCGGCACCCGCAACTACATGGGGGTGGCGAGCCCGGCGGCGGAGGCGATGATCGCCCATATGCTCGAGACCCGCGACGAGGCGGAATTCGTGGCCGCGGTCCGGGCGCTCGACCGGGTGCTGACCACGGGGCGCTACGTGATCCCCTTCGGCTTCCCGGACGTCAGCTACGTCGCCTACAAGGCCGACCTGCGCCACCCCGAGGTGCTGCCGGTCTACGGTGACTGGATCGGCTGGCTGCCAGAGGTCTGGTGGCAGGAGCCGGGCTGAGCGCCGGCGCGCGGCCTCCAACGGTTCGATATCGAAATGAATCCTCCGTGGAGGTTCATTTCCCGCCGAAGCTTTCGGCCAGGAAGGCTTCGAGCCGCGGGAGGCCGCCGGGGCGCCAGCCGAGGGCGCGCAGGCGGTCGGTGGCCATGAGGCCGGGCGGCGGGCCTTCGGCGCGCGGCGGCGGCGGATGCGGGCAGCCGGTCAGGGCCCGGACGCGGGCGATGAGCTCGTGGCGGTCGAGCAGGATGTCGGAGGCGTTGAAGGCGCCGGTCTCGCGCCTGTCGAGCAGGAGCAGAACCGCGGCGGCGAGGTCGGCGCCGTGCAGCTCCGTGGCGAGCCGCGGCGCGATGCCTTCGCCGCGCAGATAGGCGGCGAAGAGCGGCCGCCACTTGTCGCCGCCATAGACGCCGGTGGCGCGCAGGCTCGCCCCGCGCGGACCGAGCGCGCGCTCGGCCTCGAGCTTGACGCGGCCATAGAGCGAATCGGGGGCAGGCGCATCGGTCTCGCGCAGGGTCTCGCCCCGGCGCTGGTCGCCGTAGACCGCCCGGGACGAGAGGAAGACGATGCGGGCGGGGCCGGCCGCGTCAAAAAGCCGCAGGCTGCCGTCGAGGTTCAGCCGGCGGAAGCCCTCGGGATCCGCGCCCTCGCCGCCGCGATAGGCGCCGGGGACATGGGCGAGCGCGAGATGGACGAGCGCATCGGCGGCGGGCAGGCGCGGGGCGGGGTCGGCGAGGGTCCAGGGTAGGTCGCCGCTGCGGCCGAGCCTGGTGACGCGGTGGCCGGCGGCGGCGAGCGCGGGGACGACGAAGCGGCCGACCGTTCCGGTGGCGCCGGTGACGAGCACATGCATCAGGGGTCGGGCAGCTCGGGCAGGGCCGCGTCGTCGTGGAAGGCGCGCCAGAGCGCGATCAGGGGCGCGAGCCGCGCGGCCTTGGGGTTGGCCGGATCCCAGGGCTTCTCGTACTGGAAATGCAGGATGCGGATCAGCCGCCAGTCCCAGAGCTCGGGCAGGTTCAGCCAGACGTATTGCAGCAGGTTGTCATAGACCGGCAGCCCCTGCCATTCGGGGAAGAACGCCTCGAGGAAGGTCTGGTCGGTGCGCTTCCAGAAGGCGCCGGGCGCGTCGAGCCGGGCGAGCATGGCCGCAAAGGTGGCCGGGGAGGGGCGGGCGGCGAAGACGCCCGAATTGAGGCGGCGGAAGTCCGCGAGACTCGCGTAGACATTCGGGGCGGCGGAGAATTCCGGATAGTGGAAGAGCCGGTCCACGGGACGCAGCACGATGGCGTCGGCGTCGATGAAGACGGCGCGCTCGTAGGGCAGCTGCCAGAGCCGGAGCTTGACGAAATTGTCGAGCGGCGTGTGGAAGGCCGGTTTCCCGCCCTTGGTGAAGGGGTTGCGCCCGTGGATCTCGGACCGCGCATGCGCCGCATCGAAGGCCTCCGAGGTCGGCAGGAGGTCGCAGGCCGCGAGCCGCGCGCCCAGGGCGGCGAGCCCGGCCAGCGCCCCGGCCCCGATACCCCCGGTATGGAGCACCACGATGTCGGCGGCCGTTCCCGTGCGCCGCAGCGAGCGGATCAGCGCCACCGCCCCGGGAAGGTAGGCGGCATTGGTCACGAGGGTGACGAAGGCGCGGCTTCCGCCCGGCGGGCGGTCGAGGACCGGCGCGCCTGCCATGGTCGCCGCGCCTCAGGCCGATCGCAGCCCGCGGTGCTCGGGATCGTGCTCCACGAGGTTCGCGATCTCGCGGGTCCAGGCCGAGACCGAGGGGATGCGGCTGCGGTCGACGCGATAGGAATAGCGCCGGGCGACATCGACCACCTCGGCGAGAAGGCCCTCGCGCAGGGTGATGGGGTCGAGCCCGAGCGCGAGGAACCGGTCGTTGCGCACCACCAGCTCGTTCTCGGCGGCTTCCTTGCGCGGGTTGGGCAGCCAGGCGATGTCTGCGCCGGTCATCTCGGCGACCAGCTCGGCGAGGTCGCGCACCCGGTGGGTCTCGGTCATCTGGTTGAAGATCCTGACCCGCTCGCCGCGCTTCGGCGCGTCCTTCAGCGCCAGCTCGATGCAGCGCACCGAATCCTGGATATGGATGAAGGCGCGCGTCTGGCCGCCGGTGCCATGCACGGTCAGCGGGTAGCCGATGGCGGCCTGGATGAGAAACCGGTTTAAGACCGTCCCGTAATCCCCGTCGTAGTCGAAGCGATTTATCAGCTGCACATGCCGGCGGGTCTGCTCGGTATGGGTGCCCCAGACGATGCCCTGGTGCAGGTCGGTGATCCTCAGCCCGTCGTTCTGGGCGTAGAACTGGAACAGGATCTGATCGAGGCTCTTGGTCATGTGGTAGATCGAGCCGGGACGTGTGGGATAGAGGATCTCCTGGCGCACGGTCTCGCCGCCGAGCGTCTCGATTCCGACCGGCAGGTAGCCCTCGGGGATCGCCGCGCCGATCGTCGAATAGCCGTAGACCCCCATGGTGCCGAGATGCACCAGATGCGCGTCGAGCTCGACCTCGACCAGCGCGTTCAAGAGGTTGTGGGTGGCGTTGACGTTGTTGTCGACCGTGTAGCGCTTGTGACGGTCGGATTTCATCGAATAGGGCGCGGCGCGCTGCTCGGCGAAATGGATGATCGCCTCGGGGCGGTGCTCGCCCAGCCAGGACTTCAGGATCTCGTAGTCGCGGGCGAGGTCGATCAGGTGGAAGCGGATGCGCCGCCCGGTCTCGGCGTGCCAGATGCGGGTGCGCTCCTGGATCGAATCCATCGGCGTCAGCGACTGGACGCCCAGCTCGGTGTCGATCCAGCGCCGGCTGAGGTTGTCGAGGATATGAATCTCGTGGCCGAGGTCGCTGAGGTGCAGCGCCGTGGGCCAGCCGACGAATCCGTCGCCGCCGAGGATTGCGATCTTCATGGCGTCACTCCGATCCCGATGCATTCGCCGAGACTTAGCGGGCTTCTGCGACAGTTTATCGACAGCGAGGGGCGGAATCCATGCGCGCCGCGCCCTGCGCGGTCAGGCGCCGGCCTTGGCGACCTTCGGCGGCGCGGTGCCCGCGGCCTGGGGGCGCTCGGGGGGCGAGACCAGCCCCGCCGAGATCACCAGCTTAGCCGCTTCCTCGATGGTCATGTCGAGCGGGACGATGTCGCGGCGCGGCACCAGCAGCAGGAAGCCGGAGGTCGGGTTCGGCGTCGTGGGCAGGAAGACGCTGATCAGGTCCGGCTCGCCGGTCTTGACCGGGATCTCGCCGCGCGTCTCGGTCGAGACGAAGGCGATGGCCCAGAGGCCCTTGCGCGGATATTCGATGAGGCAGGCCTGCTGGAAGGAGGTGTTGGTCTGGCTGAAGATCGTCTCGGCGATCTGCTTCAGCCCGTTGTAGATCGAGCGCACGATGGGCATGCGCTCGACGATGCGCTCGCCGAAATGCAGCACCTGGCGGCCGATGATGCCCTTGGCCAGCGCCCCGACGAGGGTGGTGAAGACGAGGAAGACGATCAGCCCGAGGCCGAAGATGTTGCGCCCGAAGACGTTCTCGGGATTGTATCCGGCCGGGATCAGCGGCACGACCTTGTCGTCGATGAAGCCGATCGTCGCCCAGACGAGATAGATCGTCAGGAACATCGGCAGCACGACGACCAGCCCGGTCAGGAAATCCCCGCGCAGGCGCTGGATCAGCGTCGGCCTTGGGGGGCGCATTGCACGCCGGATCGGACGCTTGGCCATGGATTCCTTCCTGAAGCCCGGATTTATCTAGAGATACCGGCGGCAGCGCACAAGCGGCGCGATCGGGTCCCGGGATTCCAGGGGAGTCGGGCGGATCCCTCACGGGGCGCGCTCAGCGTCACCACCCCGCCCGGCGGGCACCGCCGGGCAGCGCTCGCCCCGCCCGTCACGCCAATGGCGTGCCTACGGCACGACGCGGTTGCTTCGCTTCCGCCCGGGTCGGGCGCTGCCCTCATCTTGTAGCGGGGCGGTCGAAAGAGGAAAGGACGAGCGTCGGATACAATCGCCCCGCCGGACCGGACGCCGGGGCTTGCCAAGGCCGGGCATTCCGTCTAACAGCCCTGCGATCAATCCGCAGGCGGGGACGCGGTTGCCGGGGGAGACATCCCCGGCGATCCACCGGTTGGGCCGAAGGGCTCTTCCCCCGCCGAGGCGAAACCGGAAAGGAAACGACGACCATGGCTCTTCCCGAGTTCACTCTGCGTCAGCTGCTCGAAGCCGGCGTGCATTTCGGCCACCAGACCCACCGCTGGAACCCGCGCATGGCGCCGTATATCTACGGCGACCGCAACGGCATCCACATCATCGACCTGACCCAGACGGTGCCCCTGCTCGACGCGGCGCTGCAGGCGGTGCAGCAGACCGTGTCCAAGGGCGGCCGCATCCTCTTCGTCGGCACCAAGCGGCAGGCGCAGAAGGCGGTGTCCGACGCGGCCGAGCGCTGCGCGCAATACTACATCAACCACCGCTGGCTCGGCGGCACGCTGACCAACTGGAAGACCGTCTCGAACTCGATCGCGCGGCTCAAGGCCATCGACGAGAAGCTGGAGAGCGGCGCCGAGGGGCTGACCAAGAAGGAGCGGCTCGGCCTCGAGCGCGAGCAGTCCAAGCTGCAGAAGTCGCTGGGCGGCATCCGCGAGATGGGCGGCACGCCGGACATCCTCTTCGTGATCGACACCAACAAGGAGGATCTGGCGATCCTCGAGGCGAAGAAGCTCGGCATCCCGGTGATCGCGGTGCTCGACAGCAATTCCTCGCCCGACAGCATCGATTTCCCGATCCCGGGCAACGACGACGCGGCGCGGGCCATCGAGCTCTATTGCGATCTGGTCGCCCGCGCGGCGATCGACGGCATGGCGGCGCAGATGGGCGCGGCCGGGGTCGACATCGGGGCGCTCGAGGAGACGCCGGTGGAGGAATCGCTCGACGAGGCCCCCGCGGAAGCCGAGAGCGACGCCGCCGAGGCCTGAGCCGATCCCGAAGCGCCGTGCCGGCCGCGACCGCGCCGCGGCGCTTCGCCCTTTGCAAACAGACGATCTAGGAGAGCGATGATGTCGATCAGCGCGACGATGGTGAAGGAACTGCGCGACGCCTCCGGCGCGGGCATGATGGATGCCAAGAAGGCCTTGACCGAAACGGACGGCGACATGGAGGCGGCCATCGACTGGCTGCGCACCAAGGGCTTGGCCAAGGCGGCGAAGAAATCCGGCCGCACCGCGGCCGAGGGCCTGGTCGGGGTCGCCGTCAGGGGCGGGGTCGGCGTCGCGGTGGAGGTGAACTCCGAGACCGATTTCGTCGCGCGCAACTCGGACTTCCAGGCGATCGTGCGGGCGATCGCCGAGGTGGCGACCGGCTGCAACGACATCGAGGAGCTCCGGGACGCGCCCATGGACGACAAGACGGTGCAGGATGCGGTGACCGCGAAGATCGCGACCATCGGCGAGAACCTGCATCTGCGCCGCATGGCCTCGGTCGAGGGCGGGAGCGTCGCCTCCTATGTCCACAACGCGGTCGCCGAGAACCTCGGCAAGATCGGCGTGCTCGTCGCGCTGAAGGGAGCCGACAATGGCATCGGCAAGCAGATCGCCATGCATATCGCGGCCACCAACCCGGCCTCGCTGTCGGAGGCCGATCTCGATCCGGCGCTGGTCGCGCGCGAGAAGGCGGTCCTGACCGAACAGGCGCGCGAGAGCGGCAAGCCCGAGGGCGTCATCGAGAAGATGATCGTCGGCCGCATGAACAAGTTCTTCGAGGAAGTCACGCTGCTCAAGCAGAAATTCGTGATCAACCCCGACATCAGCGTCGGCCAGGCCGCGAAGGAAGCCGGGGTCGAGGTGGTCGGATTCGCGCGCCTCGCCGTGGGCGAGGGCGTCGAGAAGGCCACCGAGGATTTCGCCGCCGAGGTGGCGAAGACCGCGGGCCGCTGATCGCGCCCCGCCGCACCGCCCGACTCGGGCCGCCGCTGCGGCCCGGGGGCAGGGATGGCCTCGTCTGCCGACGTGACCGGGCCCGCTGAAGTTTCGCGCGGGACGGTCGTGCCGGGAACCGGGGCTGTCAGATACAGATGTCCTGCCGGGGGCGGGGCCGCAGGGCGCCGTTTCGAAGCGGCCGCCCGCCCGCGCGATCCCGGCTTTTCGCATTGAACATCGGATCGATTTCCGACATTTTGCCGGCCGAACCGCCGACAACCGGAGAATGCTGGCATGACGGAGAGTCTTGCGACCATTGTGGCACCGGTCGTCCGGCCCGGATACAGGCGCATCCTGCTCAAGATCTCCGGCGAGGCGCTGATGGGGCCGCAGTCCTACGGGCTGCATCCCCCGACGGTGGCGCGCATCGCCGGCGAGGTGAAGGCGCTGCACGACCTCGGCGTCGAGATCTGCATGGTCATCGGCGGCGGTAACATCTTCCGCGGGCTCCAGGGCTCGGCCCAGGGCATGGAGCGCACCACGGCCGATTACATGGGAATGCTCGCCACGGTGATGAACGCGCTGGCGCTGCAATCGGCGCTCGAGGCGCGCAAGGTCTATACCCGCGTCATCTCGGCGATCCCGATGGATCAGGTCTGCGAGCCCTATATCCGCCGGCGGGCGGTGCGGCATCTGGAGAAGGGCCGCGTCTGCATCTTCGCCGCCGGCACCGGCAATCCCTATTTCACCACCGATACCGCCGCGACGCTGCGCGCCTCGGAGATGTCCTGCGAGGCGCTCTTCAAGGGAACGCAGGTCGACGGGGTCTATGACAGCGACCCCAAGAAGAACCCGGACGCCCGCCGCTACGACCGCATCAGCTACGACGACGTGCTGCAGAAGAACCTCAAGGTGATGGATGCCTCGGCGATCGCGCTGGCGCGGGACAATGCGCTGCCGATCATCGTCTTCTCCCTTGACGAACCGAACGGATTGGCCGGCGTGGTCCAGGGCCGCGGGCGGTTTACCATTGTTGAACCCGGCTGAGTTAGAGCCGGGGCGAGGAGACGGCCATGTCGGAGGAGGATATTGACATCGACGCGCTGGAGAAGCGCATGGACGGGGCTCTCAATGCGCTCAGGAGCGAGTTCGGCTCCCTGCGCACCGGGCGCGCCTCGGCCTCGATGCTCGATCCGGTGACGGTGGAGGCCTATGGCTCGCCGATGCCGGTCAACCAGCTCGGCACGATCACCGTGCCCGAGCCGCGCATGGTGCTGGTGAATGTCTGGGACAAGGCGCTGGTAAACGCGGTGGACAAGGCGATCCGGAATTCCGGCCTGGGGATCAATCCCCAGATGGACGGGACGATCCTGCGGCTGCCGATCCCGGAGCTCAACGAGGAGCGCCGGCGCGAGCTCGCGAAGGTCGCCGGGCACTACGCCGAGCAGGCGCGCATCGCGGTGCGCAACGTGCGACGCGACGGGATGGACCGGATCAAGAAGGCCAAGTCCGACGGCATGGCGGAGGACGACCAGAAATTCTGGCACGACGCGATCCAGGAACTGACCGATGCCCATATCGGCAGGATCGACGCGGCGCTTGCCACCAAGCAAGAAGAAATCATGCAGATCTGAGAGGCCGGGCATGCCGGCGATCGAGTAAGAGGTAGGGTCGAGCGAAATGTATACGGGTGAGCGATCTGATGCGCCGGAGCAGCCGTCGCATGTGGCGATCATCATGGACGGCAACGGGCGCTGGGCGGAGAGCCGCGGCCTGCCCCGGCTGCAGGGCCACAAGCGCGGCGCCGACCGGGTGCGCGAGATCGTCGAGGCCTGTCCCGATCTCGCGATCACCCATCTGACGCTCTTCGCCTTCTCGACCGAGAACTGGAAGCGGCCGCCCTCCGAGGTGATCGGCCTGATGCGGCTCTTCCGGCGCTACATCAAGAAGGAGGGCGCGCGGCTGGTGGCCGAGGGCGTGCGGGTGCGCTTCATCGGCGGGCGGGAGGCGCTCGACGCCGATCTGCGGGCGCTGATGGCGGGGCTCGAGATGCAGACCGCCGGCAACGACCAGCTGCACCTTACCGTCGCGATCAACTACGGCGGCCGGGACGAGATCCTGCGGGCAACCCGCCGGGTCGCAGAGGCGGTCCGGGCGGGGCGGCTTCTGGCCACCGAGATCTCGCCCGAGGTCATCGAGCGGCATCTCGACACCGCCGGATTGCCCGATCCGGACCTGATCCTGCGCACCTCCGGGGAGTTCCGCGTCTCGGGCTTCCTGCCCTGGCAATCGGCCTATTCCGAATTCGCCTTCGTCGATACCCGCTGGCCCGATTTCACGGCCGAGATCTTCGCGGCGCAGGTGCGGGGATTCGCCCGCCGCGAACGCCGCTTCGGTGCCGTGGCTGGATGACCGATTCGAGGCCGAAGCCGGTCCGGTTCGGCGATCTCGGTGTCCGGCTGGCATCAGGTCTGGCCATTCTGGCGGTGGCGCTCGCCGGCGTCTGGGCCGGCGGCCTCTGGGCGCTCGCGCTGGGCCTCGCCCTGCTTCTGCTCCTGCTCTGGGAGCTGCATCGCATGGTGACGGGCGACCAGGGCTTCGCCGCCCCGGCCATGCTCGTCCTGGCGGCCGCCGCGGCGGCTTCGGCGATCGCAACCCATGCCGGCCTGCCCATGCTGGCGCTGGCGCTCCTGCTCGCGGGGGCGGCGGTTCTCGTCCCCTTCGCGGGCCGGCGCGCCGTCTTCCTCGGCGGCGGGCTCGTCTACATGGGGGGCGCGGTCTCGGCGCTGCTCGCCCTGCGGGCCGAGGCGCCGGACGGTCTCGCCGTCGTCCTGTGGCTCGTCTTCGTGGTCGTCGCCGCGGATGTGGGGGCCTATTTCGTCGGGCGCTCGCTCGGGGGCCCGCGCCTCTGGAAGCGGGTGAGCCCCGGCAAGACCTGGTCGGGCGCCCTGGGCGGTCTGCTGGCCGCGGGGCTCGCGGGCCTCGTCTGCGCGCTGCTCGCGGGATGGCCGCCCTTGCGGGTGCTCTCGATCAGCATCGGCGTCGGCATCGCGTCGCAATGCGGCGACCTCCTGGAATCCGCGCTCAAGCGGCATTTCGGCATCAAGGATTCGAGCCGGCTGATCCCCGGCCACGGCGGGGTGATGGATCGGCTCGACGCGCTGATGGGCGGCGCGCTCTTCTATGCCGTCCTGCGGTTTCTCGGCATCGCCGTCAGCGGGACCTGAGCGCCGATGCGGCGAAAGGTGAGCATCTTCGGCGCGACCGGATCCGTGGGCCGGAACACGGTCTCGCTCCTCGAGGCCCAGGGCGGGCCCGAGGCCTATGAGGTCGTCGCACTCAGCGGCGCCTCCAACATCGCGCTGCTCGCGGACCAGGCGCGGCGGCTGCGGGCGCGCATCGCGGTGACCTCGGATGCGGGGCGGCTGGAGGATCTGCGCCGGGCGCTGGAAGGATCCGGCATCGAGGCGGCCGCCGGGACCCCGGCGCTGCTCGACGCCGCGAGCGAGCCCGTCGACTGGGTGATGTCGGCGATCGTCGGCGCCGCCGGCCTCGCGCCGGGGATGCGGGCCGTGCGCAATGGCGGCGTGCTGGCGCTGGCGAACAAGGAGAGCCTCGTCTGCGCGGGGGATCTGCTGCAGGCGGCCTGCAAGGCGCATGGCACGGCGCTCCTGCCGGTCGACAGCGAGCACAGCGCCATCTTCCAGGCCCTGCGCGGCGAGGCGCCGGAGGCGGTCGAGCGCATCGTCCTGACCGCCTCCGGCGGGCCGTTCCGCGACTGGGATCCCGCGGAAATGGCGCGGGCGACGCCGGCGCAGGCGCGCGCGCATCCCAACTGGGACATGGGCGAGCGCATCTCCATCGACAGTGCCACCATGTTCAACAAGGCGCTCGAGGTCATCGAGGCGCATGTGCTCTTCGGCGTGGCTTCC
This sequence comes from Amaricoccus sp., assembly GCF_036846665.1. Taxonomy (NCBI): domain Bacteria; kingdom Pseudomonadati; phylum Pseudomonadota; class Alphaproteobacteria; order Rhodobacterales; family Paracoccaceae; genus Amaricoccus; species Amaricoccus sp. Next base: position 19,716 of record NZ_DAIUBO010000006.1, read on the forward strand.
GCGAGCATCGAAGTCCTCGTCCACCCGCAATCGATCATCCATTCGATGGTGGGGTTCCGCGACGGCTCGATCATCGCCCAGATCGGCCCCTCGGACATGCGCGGCGCGATCGGATTCGCGCTCAACTGGCCCGAGCGGCGCGGCTTGCCGGTGGAGCGGCTCGACTTCGCGGCCCTGGCGCGGCTCGACTTCGCCGCCGCGGACCAGGCCCGCTTCCCGGCGCTGCGGCTCGCGCGCGAGGTCATCGCGGCGGGGGGGCTGACGGGGGCGGTCTTCAACGGCGCCAAGGAGGCGGCGCTCGACGCCTTCCTCGCGGGACGCATCGGCTTCCTTGACATGGCCCGACTCGTTGAACATGTGCTCGGGGAACTCGCAACGGACGCGGCCGCCACGGAAAGCTACGGCCTCGACGACGTCCTGACCCTCGATTCGGAGGCCCGCGCCCGGGCCGGAGCCTGGGTCGTTTCACGGAGCAGTTGCTGACACATGGATCTCATCGCCAACATTCCGCTGATCGGCGGGTTCCTCTCCACCGTACTGCCCTTCGTGATCGTGCTCGGGATCGTGGTCTTCGTGCATGAATACGGCCATTACATCGTCGCGCGCTGGTGCGGCATCCGCTCGGAGGTCTTCTCGATCGGCTTCGGGCCGGTGATCTGGTCGCGCAGGGACCGGCGCGGCACGCTCTGGCAGGTCGCGGCGCTGCCCCTGGGCGGCTACGTCAAGTTCCTGGGGGATTCGGACGGATCGAGCCGGGCGGATGCGGTGACGCTCGACCACATGGCGCCCGCGCAACGGGCGCAGACCTTCCACGGGGCGAGCGTCGGCCGCAGGATGCTGACGGTGCTGGCGGGGCCCTTCGCGAATTTCCTGCTGACCATCGCCGTCTTCGCGGCGATCGTGATGTGGCAGGGCGTCCCGACCGAGCGGCCGACCATCGGCGAGATCCAGGTGCAGACGGGCGACGGCCAGCCGCTTCTTCCCGGCGACGTGGTGCTCGAGGTCAACGGCGCGCCGGTCGACGGCTTCGATAGCATCTACCGCGCGGCGCTCGACATGCCCGAGCCGGGGCCGATGCAATTCCGGGTGGAGCGCGACGGGTCGCGGATCGACGTCGAGGCGCCCTATGCCTTCCCGGCCCTGATCGCCGGCATCTCGCCGCTCTCGCCGGCCAGCAAGGCCGGCCTGCGCGCAGGCGACCTGGTGCTCTCGGTCAACGGCCGCCCGGTCACCGCCTTCGAGGACTTCCGCCAGCAGGTGATGCAGTCGCTCGACGAGACGCTCGCGCTCGAGGTGCTGCGCGACGGGGGCAGCGTCACGCTGACGGTCACCCCGACCCTGCAGGATGCCGAAGACGGCGACGGCGGTTTCGAGAAGCGGCCGATGATCGGCGCGGCGGGGGCGCCGCTCTACCTGCCGGCGACCGAAACGCCGATGCCCTGGACGGCGGTCGGCTACGGCGCCCTGCGCATGGTCGACGTGATCACCCGGTCGCTCAACGGGCTGAAGCATGTCATCACCGGCGAGATCGGCGCGGACAACCTCCAGGGCCCGCTCGGCATCGCCCAGATCTCCGGCGAGACCGCCCAGCAGGGCTTCGTGAACTTCGTGGTGCTGATCGGCGTGATCTCCACGGCGATCGGCATGCTCAACCTCTTCCCGATCCCGGTGCTCGACGGCGGGCATTTCATGGCCTTCCTCTTCGAGGCGGTCCGTGGCCGGCCGCCCAGCCCCGCGGCAATGCAGATCGCGATGTCGATTGGCCTTGGCTTGATCCTGCTCCTGATGGTATTTGCTACCTACAACGACATCATGCGCATGATGAGTTGATAACAGGGCGGTGAACCGCCCGGCAGAGCAGAGGGGCTAGAGGCCGATGGGGCAGCGGCAGTGTATGCGGGCCATTCTGCGCCTGTGCGTGGTGGTGGCGCTTCTCGTCACGGTCCTTCCCTCACCCCTGACCCAGGCACAGGGTACGGCGGTCTTCAGCCGGATCGACGTCGCCGGCAACGAGCGCATCGAGGCCGATACGGTCCGGGTATTCTCCGGCATCGAGCCCGGCGAGCCGGTCAGCCCGGAGGATCTCAACCTCGCGGTGCGGCGCCTCTTCGATACCGGGCTCTTCGAGGACGTGACCGTGATGCCCCAGGCCGGAAGGCTGGTCATCACCGTGGTCGAGAACCCGACGATCAACCAGATCGCCTTCGAGGGCAACAATTCCATCGACGACGAGGAGCTGACGAATGTCGTCGAGCTGCGCCCGCGGCTCGCCTATTCCGTGGCGGCGGCCGAGGCCGACGCGCAGCGCATCGTCGAGGCCTACCGCCAGTCGGGGCGGTTCTCGGCCAGCGTCAATCCGGTCATCATCCGCCAGTCCGACAATCGCGTCGATCTGGTCTTCGAGATCTTCGAGGGCCGCTCCACCCAGGTCCAGCGCGTCAGCTTCACCGGCAACGAGGCCTTCTCGGACCGCCGCCTTCGCCGGGTGATCGAGACCAACCAGGCGAACTGGCTGAGCTTCCTCTTCGGCGGCACCAACTACGACGCCGACCGGCTGGAACTCGACCGCGAATTGCTCCGGCAGTTCTATCTCCAGCGCGGCTATGTCGATTTCCGCGTGCTCTCCTCCACGGCGGAGCTCTCGCGCGAGCGCAACGGGTTCTTCCTGTCCTTCACGGTGTCGGAAGGCGCGCAATACCGGTTCGGGCAGATCGGGGTCGCCTCGGCGATCCCCGGGCTCGACGCCACCGCCTTCGAGCCGCTGCTCGGGCCGGTGCTCGGCAACGGCGTCTACAACGTCAAGAACGTCGACACGGTCATCGAGCGCATTACCTTCCAGGCCGGGCAGCAGGGCTATGCCTTCGTCGACATCCGGCCGATCGTCGACAAGGACGAGGCGAACCGGATCGTCAACATCACCTTCGAGATGACCCCGGGCGAGCGGGTCTTCGTCGAGCGGATCGACATCACCGGCAATACCCGCACCCTCGACCGCGTCATCCGCCGGCAGTTCGACATCGTCGAGGGCGACGCCTTCAACGCCCGCGAGATCCGCGACGCCGAGGACCAGATCCGGGGCCTGGGCTATTTCTCCACCGCGACCGTCTCGGTGCGCGAGGGCACGACCCCCGACCGCGCGCTGGTGCTCGTGGAGGTCGAGGAGCAATCGACCGGCAGCCTCAACCTCGGCGGCGCCTATTCGACCAACGAGGGGCTGACGGCGCAGATCGGCATCACCGAGCGCAACTTCCTCGGCCGCGGCCAGACCGTCTCCGCGACCATCGCCGCCAACAAGGAATTCGGCAATTTCGAGTTCGGCTTCGTCGAGCCGGCGCTCTTCGATCGCGACCTCCTGGCCGGCTTCAGCCTCTACTACCGCCAGCGCGACTTCTCCGAGCAGACCTTCCAGCAGTCGAACGCCGGTTTCGAGCCGCGCATCGGCTATCCGCTGAGCGAGAACGGCCGGATCGTCTGGCGCTACCGCCTGTCGCAGGACGACATCTACAATCTCGCGGACAATACCTCGCGCATCATCTTCGCCGAGGAGGGCTCGCTGATCACCTCCGCGGTCGGGGCCACTTACGCCTATGACCGGCGCAATTCGGTGGTCGACCCGACCGCGGGCTTCATCATGACGCTGAACCAGGAATTCGCGGGCCTCGGCGGCGACGTGACGCATTCCAAGACCCGCGGGACCGCGCGGGTCTATTCGAGCCTCTTCGACGAGCAGGTGGTGCTCTCCGCCGAGCTGGAGGGCGGGGCGATCTTCTCCGACCAGGGGACGCGGATCACCGACCGCTTCAATGCCGGCGGCGACAGTTTCCGCGGCTTCGCCCGGAACGGGCTGGGACCGCGCGACGAATGCGACGTCGGCCAGTGCCTTGCGCCGCAGCAGGACCTAGAGGTCGATGAATCCCTCGGCGGCAATTATTACGGAATCCTGCGGCTCGACGCGAGCTTCCCGCTGGGCCTGCCCGAGGAATACGGCATCTACGGCGGCGTCTTCGGCGACGTCGGGTCGCTCTGGGGCCTCGACGACACCGACGGCAGCATGGGGCAAGTCGATGCCAGCATGCACCTCCGCTCCGCGGTCGGCGTGAGCCTCTTCGTCGATACCCCCTTCGCGCCGCTGCGGTTCAACTACGCCGTGCCGATCAAGAAGGTCGATACCGACGTGGTCGAGCGGTTCCGCTTTTCCATCGAGAGCCGGTTCTGAGCCGTGTTCGGAGGCTTGCGCTGGAGCCTGCTTGCACTGGCGCTCGCGCAAGGCCCCATCGCCGTGGAGTGCCGCGCCCAGACCGAGCCGGCGGCGGCCTCGTCCTTCCTGCTGGTCAATCAGGAGCGCCTCCTGACCGGCTCGCTGCGCGGCCAGGCGCTGCTGGCGGAGGAGGAGGCGGAGCGCGACAAGCTGCGGGCCGAGGCGCGCTCGATCGACGCCGCCTTCGAGGCCGAGGAGCAGAAGCTGACCGAGTCGCGCGCCGAGCTCGACCCGGCGGAGTTCCGCAAGCTCGCGGACGATTTCGATCAGCGGGTGGTGGCGGCGCGCCGGGACCAGGACGCGCGCTCGGCGGCGCTCGCGAGCGAGTTTGACCTCCGGCGGCGACAGTTCTACGCTTCGGTGGCGCCGATCCTGGTCGAGGTGATGGCGCGGCACGAGGCCAAGGCCATCTTTGACGAGAACAGCGTCCTGCTCGCGGCACAGGAACTCAACATCACCGAGGAAGTCATTGCCGAAATCGATGCCGCGCCGGGCGATCCCGCCCCCGAGGCAGCCGAGCCCCCGGCGACGACGGAATGAGGAGAGCGGCATGAGCCTGGCAATCGATCCCGATCTCGGCAGCGTGGACGTCAACGCGATCAAGCGGATGATCCCGCACCGCTACCCGTTCCTGTTGATCGACCGCGTCGTGAACATCGAGCCGCACAGATCCGCGGTGGGGCTCAAGGGCGTCACGGTGAACGAGCCGCATTTCGAGGGCCATTTCCCCTCCCGCCCGGTGATGCCGGGCGTGCTGATCGTCGAGGCCATGGCCCAGACCGCCGCGGTCCTCGTCGTGCGCACGCTGGGGCAGATGGACAGCGACCGGCTGGTCTATTTCATGAGCATCGAGGGCGCGAAGTTCCGCAGCGTGGTCCAGCCCGGCGAGATGCTGGAGCTGCATGTGGAGACGCTGCGCGGCCGCAGCAAGGTCTGGAAGTTCAAGGGGGAGGCGCGGGTCGGCGACCGGCTCTGCGCGGAGGCGGAGTTCACCGCGATGATCATGTCGCCCGAGGACGCCGAAGCGAAGGGCTGATCCATGCCGGTGCATCCCGAAGCGGTGATCCATCCCACGGCGATCGTCGAGGACGGCGCGGTGGTCGGCCCGGGCTGCCGGATCGGCCCCTATTGCGTCCTCGGCCCCGAGGTCGAGCTCGCGCGCGAGGTGACCCTGCACAGCCACGTGGCCGTCGCCGGCGTGACCCGGATCGGCGCGGGCACGGTGATCTTTCCCTTCGCCTCGATCGGCCATGCGCCGCAGGATCTCAAATACGCCGGCGAGCGGGTCGAGCTCGTCATCGGCGAGCGCAACCGGATCCGCGAGCATGTCACCATGAGCCCCGGAACCGCGGGCGGAGGCGGCGTGACCCGGGTCGGCGACGACAATCTCTTCATGATGAGCACCCATGTCGCCCATGATTGCGTGGTCGGCAGCCGGGTGGTCATGGCCAACAACGCCACCCTCGCGGGCCATTGCGTGGTCGAGGACAATGTCATCCTCGGCGGCCTCGCCGCGGTGCACCAGTTCGTCCGGCTCGGGCGCGGGGCGATGATCGGCGGGCTCTCGGGCGTGGTGGCGGACGTGATCCCCTTCGGCTCGGTCATGGGCGAGCGCGCCTTTCTCGCCGGCCTCAACCTCGTGGGACTGAAGCGCGCGAAGGCTGAGCGGGCGCAGATCCACGGGCTCCGGAACGCCTTCGGCGAGATCTTCGAGGGCGACGGCACGCTCCAGGACCGCGCCCGCCGCGTCGGCGAACGCCATGCCGAGAACCCGCTGGTGCAGGAGGTGGTGCGCTTCGTGATCAGCGAGACCTCGCGCTCCTTCACCCTTCCCGCGGACTGAGGCGCGGTGCCCGGCGACGGACTTGCAATCGTCGCGGGGCGCGGCGACCTGCCGCGGCTGATCGCGGAGGATTGCGCCCGGCGCGGCCGGGACTACCGCGTGGTGGTCTTCGAGGGGATCGTGCTCGACTGGCTCGGCGCCCATCCCGCGATCCCGGCGGTCTTCGAGAAGCCCGGCCGGCTCTTCGCCGATCTGCGCGCCGCCGGCTGCGGCCAGGTGGTCTTCGCCGGCGGCATGCGCCGCCCCGGGCTGAACCCGATGCGCTTCGACCTCAAGGCGCTCAGCCTCGCGCCAAAGCTGCTCGCCGGGCTGCGGGCAGGCGACGATTCCACGCTCCGCGCCGTCGCGAAGGTCTTCGAGGCCGAGGGGCTCAGGCTCCGGGCGGCGCAGGAAGTGCTCTCCGACCTGCTCGCGCCGGCCGGGATCCTCACCCGCGCCGCGCCGGGCGAGGCGGACCGGGCCGATGCCGAGCGGGCGGCGCGGATCGTCGCGGCGCTGGGCGCTGTCGATGTCGGACAGGCGGCGGTGGTCGCGCAGGGCATCTGCCTCGGGGTGGAATCGATCCAGGGCACGGACGCGCTGCTCGATTTCGTCCGAGCGAGCCGCGCGGCCTTCCTGCCCGATCCGGGCGGCGCGCGCGGGCTGCTCTTCAAGGGGCCCAAGCCCGGCCAGGACCGGCGGATGGACCTCCCCGCGATCGGCACCGGAACGGTGGCGGCGGCGGCGGCGGCCGGTCTCGCCGGCATCGTCGTCCAGGCCGGCGGCACCCTCGTCGTCGGGCGCGAGGCGACGGTCGCCGCGGCGGACGCCGCCGGGATCTTCCTCTGGGGCCGCGAGCCGGGCGCATGAGCGGCGCGCTGCGGCTCTTCGTCATCGCCGGCGAGCCTTCGGGCGACCTGCTCGGTGGGGCGCTGCTCGCCGGCCTGCGCGAGCTCTGCGCCACGCCGCCGCGGCTGGAGGGCGTCGGCGGTCCCGCCATGGCCTCCGAGGGGCTCGCGAGCCGCTTCCCGATGCAGGAGCTCTCGATCATGGGGCTCGCCGAGGTGCTGCCCCGGGCGCCGGGCCTGCTGCGGCGGATCCGCGAGACGGCGGATGCGGTCGTCGCCGCCGCGCCCGATGCGCTGATCACCATCGACAGCCCCGATTTCTGCCTGCGAGTCGCGCGCCGCGCCCGCCGGCAGCTGCCCGGGCTCAGGGTCATCCATTATGTCGCGCCCTCGGTCTGGGCCTGGCGGCCGGGACGGGCGGCAAAGATGGCGCGGGTGGTCGATCACGTGCTCGCCCTGCTGCCCTTCGAGCCGCCCTATATGCAGGCCGCGGGCATGACCTGCGACTTCGTCGGGCATCCGGTCGCGGGCGAGCGGCAGGCGACGCCGGCCGAGGTGGCGGCGCTGCGCGCGGAATTCGGCATCGCCAACGGGCAGCCGCTCATGGTGCTCCTGCCCGGCTCGCGGCGCGGCGAGATCGCGCGGATCGGCCCGGCCTTCGCGGACGTCACGCGCCGGCTGCGCGCCGCGCGCCCGGATCTGGCGGTGCTGCTTCCGGCGGCCGGCGCCGTGGCCGAGGCGCTCCCCGCGCTCTTCCCGCCGGATGTGGCGGGCTGGCCGCGCCTCCTCGACCCCCGCGGCAGGCCGGCACCGGAGGCTGAGGCCCGCAAGCGCGCCGCCTTCGCCGCGGCGGACGTGGCGCTGGCGGCCTCGGGCACGGTCAGCCTCGAACTGGCCGCCGCGGGCGCGCCGATGGTGATCGCCTACAAGGCCAGTCCCCTGACCGAATGGATGATCCGGCGCCTGGTGCGCGTCGATACCGCGACGCTGGTCAATCTGGTGACCGGGACCCGCGCGGTGCCGGAATTCTTCTTCGGCGACTTCACCCCCGAGCTCATCGCACCGGCGGTCGGCGCCCTGCTCGACGACCCCGGGGCGGCGGAGGCCCAGCGCGCCATCGGGCAGCAGGCCATGGATCTGCTCGGGCGCGGCGGCGAGCCGCCGGGGCTCCGGGCCGCGCGCTCGGTGCTCGGCGCGATCGGCCGGCAATGATCGCCGGCGCGCGCTTTCTTCTGTCTCGGCCGGGCCAGGTCGCGTAGACTTCCAGTTTCGTTGCGTCTCCTGCCGGAGCAGATCATGGCCCGCCGCATTGTCCGACCTACGATTGCCGTGCTGGTGACCTGCCTTGCCGGGGCTGCGGCATCGGCCCAGGATCTGGTGGCCGACCATGCCGCGCTGGACGTTCATACCCATGTCGCGAGCCCGTTCCTGACCGAGCTCTTCACCGGCGGCAGCCTGCCGCCGAAAGGCGCGGACGACCTCGTCGCCCGTCTCGACGAAGCCCATGTCGCCCGCGCGATCATCCTTGCGGGCGGCTATTTCGGCGATCCGGTCGGGCTGAGCGATGCCTCGAACATGGGTCCGGAGAATGACTTCGTCGCCGCCGAGGTCGCGAGATTCCCGGATCGGCTGATCGGATTCTGCGGCATCAATCCGCGCTTTCCCGAGGCAGTGGCGGAAGTCGATCGCTGCCTCGCCTTGCCGGGCATGGCCGGCATCAAGCTTCATCTCGAAGGCTCGGCGGTGAACCTCACCGACCCCGAACAGGTCGCGGCCCTGGCCGCGGTCTTCGATCGCATCGCCGAGCATGACGCCCCGGTCCTGATGCATGTGGCCGACGAATACGGCGGCCCCCTCGATTCCCCCCGTTTTGTCGCGCTGGCCGGGATCCTGAATGCGCATCCGACCGTCCGCGTGGCGCATGCGCATTGCGCCGGCAACACCGACGATCGCACGATCGAGACCTGGCTGCGGGCGAGGGTATCGGGCTACGACCCCGACACATCATGGGTGGACGTCAGCGCCTGCCTCGCCTTTCACGCCGACGCCCCGCTCGCGGAGCGCGAGATGATCGTCTGGCGCCTGCGCAAATGGGGCATCCCTCATGTGCTCTTCGGCAGCGACTACTTCGCCTATGGCGGGGAGACCCCGCAACAGACCCTCGATATCCTCGCGCAATATCCCTTCACGCAGGATGAACTCGACACCATCCTCGACAACGACGGCTCCGGCTGGCTGCGTCCCTGAGCCGCAGCGATTCACACTCGTTTAAGAATAAAATACAATAATATCAATATTATATAGGCTGTCCCCATGGGGACAGCCGATTCATGGCTCCTCGGTGAAGGCGCCGATCCTCGGATTCAGCGCCTCGACCAGCGCCGCGGGAGCGACCGAGAAGACATGGTTCGGGGTTCCCGCGGCGGCCCAGATCACCGCATGGTCGAGGATCTTCGGGTCGAACCAGGTCTCGATCTCGTTGAGATGCCCGAGCGGCGAGACGCCGCCGATCGCAAAGCCCGTCGCCCCCCGGACGCCGGCGGCATCGGCCTTCTCCAGTGCCGCCCCCACCAGCCGGCCCGCCCGGGCGGGATCGACCCGGCTGCCGCCGGCGGTCAGGAACAGGACGTGGCGATCGTCCCCGGCGACGCGGAAGACGATCGACTTGACGATCTGGTCCACCGCACAGCCGCAGGCCCGCGCCGCCTCCGCGGCGCTGCGCGTGCCTTCGGGCAGATGCACGGGCTCGATCGCCAGGCCACGGCGCTCGGCATCGGCGAGCACACGGGCGAGCGAGGCGCTCGCGACCGGCTCAGCGGTTCTCGACATCCACGTAGTCGCGCAGGGTGGCGCCGGTATAGAGCTGTCGCGGCCGGCCGATCTTGAGCTGCGGATCCTCGATCATCTCCTTCCACTGCGAGATCCAGCCCACCGTGCGCGCCAGCGCGAAGATCGGCGTGAACATCGAGGTCGGGAAGCCCATCGCGTCGAGGATGATGCCGGAATAGAAGTCGACGTTGGGATAGAGCTTCTTCTCGATGAAATAGGGATCCTCGAGCGCGATCCTCTCCAGTTCCTTCGCGACCTGGAGCGTCGGGTTGCGCTCGATCCCGAGCAGCCCGAGCACCTCGTCGGCGCTCTGCTTCATCACCTTGGCGCGCGGGTCGAAGTTCTTGTAGACGCGGTGGCCGAAGCCCATCAGGCGGAACGGGTCGTCCTTGTCCCGCGCCCGCGCGATGAACTCCGGGATGCGGTCGGGCGTGCCGATCTCGCGCAGCATCATCAGCGCCGCCTCGTTCGCGCCGCCATGCGCCGGCCCCCAGAGGCAGGCGACCCCGGCGGCGATGCAGGCGAAAGGATTGGCGCCCGAGGAGGAGGCCAGCCGCACGGTCGAGGTCGAGGCGTTCTGCTCGTGGTCGGCGTGCAGCGTGAAGATCCGGTCCATCGCCCGGCTCAGGATCGGATCGACCACGTAGTCGGTCGCCGGCACCGAGAAGCACATGTTCAGGAAGTTCGAGGCGTAGTCGAGGTTGTTGCGCGGATAGACGAAGGGCTGGCCGACGTGATACTTGAAGGCCCAGGCCACGATGGTCGGCATCTTGGCGATCATCCGGATCGTCGCCACCTCGCGCTGCCAGGCGTCGTTGATGTCGGTCGAATCGTGGTAGAAGGCCGACATCGCCCCAATGATGCCGCAGACCACCGCCATCGGATGCGCGTCCCGCCGGAAGCCGCGGAAGAAATACGCCATCTGCTCGTGCAGCATGGTGTGGTTGGTGACGCGGGTCTCGAAATCCTCCATCTGCTCCGCGGTCGGCAATTCGCCGTAGAGCAGGAGATAGGCGACCTCGAGGAAATGCGACTTCGCGGCCAGCTGCTCGATGGGATAGCCGCGGTAGAGCAGCTGGCCCTTGTCGCCATCGATGTAGGTGATCGCGCTCTCGCAGGATCCGGTGGAGGTATAGCCGGGATCGAAGGCGAAGACGCCGCCGTCCGAATAGAGCCGGCGGATGTCGATGACATCCGGACCCACACTTCCGTGATAGATCGGAAGGTCGAGCGTCTTGTCTCCGATCGTCAGTCTTGCGGTTTCATGTGTCTGGTCCGTCATGCTTCGTCCCTTTCCTGCCGGGACCCGGGCGGGCGCGGGTCCTGCTTTCCCTGAACGGCCGCCGAATTCACCGGCTACCGCGAGCCTGACACCGCAGCGGCGCTAGGGCGTGGTCTCCACCGCTCTTGCGCAGTCTTCGATCCGTGCGAGACTCTCTTCCCGACCGAGGATCTCCATCATGTCGAATACGCTTGGCGAGACGGTACGGCCACTCAATGCGACACGCAGCGGCTGGGCGACCTTGCCGAGTCCCAGCGATTCCTCGGCGGCGTAGGCGCGAACCACCACTTCGAGATTCTTCGAGTCCCAGCTAGCATGCTGCAATCGCGAAGTCAAACCGGACAGTATGCCGCGGGGTGCGGAAGCCAGCAGCTTCGCCCCCGCCGCGTCGGGGCCGATGGGGCGCGAATCCCTTAGGAAGCTGGCCATTTCGAGCAGTTGCGGGATCGTCTTGGCGCGTTCCTTCAGCCCGGGCATCGCGGCGAGCATCTGGCGGCGCTGAAGCGTGGTCAGGGGTGTTTCATTTTGCGCCGCAAGATATTCCTCCACCGCCGCCACCAGCGCCTCGTCCCCGGTGGCGCGGATGTGCTGCCCGGAAAGGTTCTCGAGCTTGGCGAGGTCGAACCGCGCGGGCGACCGACCGATGCCGCCGAGATCGAACCATGCGACGGCCTGCTCGGTGGTGAAGAATTCGTCGTTGCCATGGCTCCATCCGAGCCGCGCGAGGTAGTTGCGCATGGCTTCGGGCAGGAAGCCCATCGCCCGATAGGCCTCAATGCCGAGCGCCCCGTGCCGCTTGGAGAGCTTCGCCCCGTCCGGCCCGTGGATCAGCGGGATATGGGCGAAGACCGGCACCGCCCAGCCCATGGCCTCCGAGATCAGCGTCTGGCGTGCGGCATTGGTCAGGTGGTCGTCGCCGCGAATGACATGGGTGACCCCCATGTCGTGGTCGTCCACCACCACCGCGAGCATGTAGGTCGGCGTGCCATCCGATCGCAGGAGGATCAGATCGTCCAGGGTCTCGTTCTTCCAGGCGATGTGTCCCTGGACCCTGTCCTCGACCCGGGTTTCACCGCTGCGGGGCGCCCTGAGCCGGATGACGAAGGGGGCATCCGGAGCCGTATTCGGGTCGGCGTCGCGCCAGGGCGAGACGAAGAGCGGCGGACGCCCCTCCCCCCGGGCGGTCTCGCGAAAGGCCTCGATCTCCTCGATGGTCGCGTAGCACCGATAGGCGGTGCCGCGCTCGAGCATCGCGCGCGCCACCTCCGCATGGCGCTCGGCGCGCGCGAACTGGCTGACCGCGTCGCCGTCCCAGTCGAGCCCCAGCCACTGGAGACCGGCGAAGATCGCCTGCGTGGCCTCGGGCGTGGAGCGGGCGCGATCGGTGTCCTCGATCCGAAGGAGGAACGCGCCCTTCTCGTGGCGGGCGTGCAGCCAGTTGAACAGGGCCGTCCGAGCGCCGCCGATATGCAGGAACCCCGTCGGCGACGGCGCGAAACGCGTTACGACCCTGGTCGGGGTAGGCATGCATTAACCTCTAGGAAACCATGCGGACGATACCGTTCTATTAGGCGATTCTGGAACGGGAGAACAAGGGACGTGGGCTCGGGCCGGCTCGCCGCCCAGATCGAGACGCAGCGCCCGCATCTGGCTCTCTGGATCCCGGTCCTCTTCGCGGTCGGGATCGCGGCCTATTTCCAGGTGCCCGCGGAGCCGCCGGGCTGGATGCTGGCGGCCATCGCGACCTTCCTCGCGATGGGGCTCGGGACGCTCTTCCGGATCGGGCCGACGGCGCGGATCCTGCTGCTCGCGCTCATGCTCCCGCTCGCGGGCTTCGCGGTCGCGGGGCTTCGCGCCCGCCTCGTCGCGGCGCCGGTGCTTCCGCATGCGATGACGGCGAATGTCGAGGGCGATGTCATCGGTCTCGATCGCTCGGCCGGCGACCGGCCGCGGGTGCTGCTCGATGACGTGGTGATCCATGGGCTGCCGCCGAGCCGGACGCCGGCCCGCGTGCGGATCTCGCTCGATCCCTCGACGCCCGAGGACGTCGTCCAGCCCGGCATCCGGCTCCTGGGCTATGCGCGCCTCTCGCCGCCGGCCGCGCCGGCGGAGCCGGGCGGGTTCGATTTCCGGCGCATGGCCTGGTTCGACCGGCTGGGGGCGGTCGGCTACGCCCGCACACCGATGCTCGAGATGGCGGCGACGGGCGGCGAGGCCCGCCTCGACTGGCGGGCGGGGATCTTCGCCCTCCGGGTGCATCTCGCGCGGGCGATCCAGAATGCCCTGCCGGGCCGCAACGGCGGCTTCGCCGCGGCGATCCTCACCGGGGATCGCTCGGGTGTCGATCCGGTCGCGCTCGGAACGCTCCGGGCATCCAATCTCGCGCATCTGCTGGCGATCTCGGGTCTGCACATGGGGCTGCTGACGGGGTTCGTCTTCGCGTCGATCCGCTACGGGCTCGCGCTCGTCCCGGGTGTCGCGCTGCGCCACCCCACCAAGAAATACGCGGCGATCGTCGCGCTTGTGGCGGGGCTTGCCTATCTCGCGCTTTCGGGTGCGAATGTCGCGACCCAGCGGGCCTTCATCATGACGGCGGTGGTCCTGGTCGCGGTCCTCATCGACCGGCCGGCCTTCACGCTGCGCTCGGTCGCGCTCGCGGCAATGATCGTTCTGGTCATCAGGCCCGAAAGCCTGACCGAAGCGGGTTTCCAGATGTCCTTCGCCGCGACGACGGGGCTGATCGCCGTCTTCGAATGGCTGCGTGGGCGCGCCTGGTGGCGGGAATCCCAGAGCGCGCGCTGGAGCTATCTGCGGCCGGTGATCGGCGTCGCGGTCACCTCCACCGTGGCGGGGCTCGCGACCGCGCCGCTGTCGGCGTTCCATTTCAACACGCTGTCCCAATACGGGCTGATCGCGAACGTGCTCGCGGTTCCGGCGATGGGACTGCTGGTGATGCCGGCGGCGGTGATCGCGGGATTGCTGGCGCCCCTCGGGCTGGCCGCGCCGGCACTCTGGGCGATGGATCTTGGGATCGAGTACATCCTGCAGGTCGCGGCCTTCGTCGCCGGGCTGGATGGCGCGCTGCGCGGCGTTCCGAGCGGGCCGCCGGCGAGCCTCGCCCTCATCGTGCTCGGCGGGATCTTCGTGGTGCTCTGGCTCGGACCGGCCCGGCTGCTCGGGATCGTGCCGATAGGATTGGGCCTGCTCGTCTGGGCGCAGCAGGACCGTCCCGATATCCTGATCTCGGACAACGGCCGGCTCTTCGGGATCAGGGCGGCGCAGGGGCGGGTGCTCAACAGCGAGAAGGGCAACGGCTTCGCGGCCTCCAACTGGCTCGACAACGACGGCGATCTCGCGGATCAGGCGGCCGCCTTCGCCCGGCCGGGCATGGAGCGCGGCAGGGGGCGGGCGGTCATGGAGGTCCCCGGCCTGGGGCGTTTCGTCTATTTCGCGTCGAAGCAGCCCGGCGCCCGCGCCGATGCCGCCTGCGGGGAAGCGGCCATCCTGCTAGCGCCGAGCCTATGGGACGCGCCCGGCGGGCGATGCCTGTTTCTGGGCGCCGCGCGGCTCGACGACGAAGGGGCGATGGCGATCCGGGTCGTCGCGGGAAGGCCGAGCATCGAGGGCGCGAAGTCCGCGAACCGGGGGCGGCCCTGGACCCGCGACCGGGACCCGGACCGCTGACGCCGGATCGGGCGGATCGGCAGGAAATTCACCGGGTCAGGTCAGTTCGGTTCAAGTAACTGAAAAGGCGCCGTTTTCTGAAGCTGGAACCCGGCTGGAAAGTGGCTGGAAACAGGCTTGCCAATCTTCAGGGTTCCGGCAAGCGCCCCGGCACGGATCGCGCTTGCGGGCCGCGGCTACCGTGGCCGCGCGCCGGTCCTCGCTCCGCATGGCGCCGCCTAGTAGGTGCGGATCAGCCCGACGAGCTTGCCCTGAACCTTGACCTGGTGGTCCTGGTAGAGACGGGTCTGGAAGGCGGGATTCGCGGCTTCCAGGGCGATGGTCTGGCCGCGGCGGCGGAAGGTCTTGAGCGTCGCTTCCTCGCCCTCGATCAGGGCCACGACGATGTCGCCGTTCTCGGCGGTCGATTGTTCCTTGATGACCACCACGTCGCCGCTGTTGATGCCGGCCTCGATCATGGAATCGCCCTTGACCTCCAGCGCGTAGTGGCGACCGGAGCTCGACAGCATGGCGCCGGGGACGGCGACATTGTGCGAGACGGTCTGGATCGCCTCGATCGGCGTGCCGGCGGCAATGCGCCCCATGACCGGAAGCTCGACCGAGATCGCCTCGACGGAGAGTGCGGCGGCGGGCCGTTCGGGACGGCCGCCGTCGATGACCGCGGGCTGGAAGCCCGGCGTCTCCTCCATGTCCTCCGGCAGCCGGACGATCTCGATGGCCCGGGCGCGGTGCGCGAGGCGGCGGATGAAGCCGCGCTCTTCAAGCGCCATGATCAGCCGGTGGATGCCGGATTTGGAACGGAGGTCGAGCGCATCCTTCATCTCGTCGAAGGACGGCGGCACGCCATCCTTCTGCAAACGCTTGTGGATGAAATGCAGCAAGTCATGTTGCTTGCGCGTCAGCATCGAAGGCTCCTTCGGTCCGTCCCGCTACCGTTCTAGTAACGTTCTCGTTTTGTGTCAAGAATCTTGGAGACACTACAACCAAAGGTTTATCAGATCCAGATGAACTCCACCAGATCACCGATCTGGCGCTCCGGATCCTGCGGCTGTCGGACGAGCAGAGCGTTGGAATCGGCGAGCACGGAGAGGAGCGCGCTGTCCTGGCGCGGAAACGGCGTGCAGAGCCAGCCGTCGCGGTCCGCCTCGACAATGGCGCGCATGTAATGGGCGCGCGGCCCGTTGCGGCCGAGGGCAGCGCCGAGGCGCGCGGCGAGCGGCCGCGCCGGCTCGCCGGGAAGCCCGAGCATGCGGTCCACGGCGGGCTTGAGGAAGAGCTGGCCGCAGACGATCGCCGAGACCGGATTGCCGGGCAGTCCGACCAGCGGCACGGTTCCGAACCGGCCCGCCATGAGCGGTTTTCCCGGCCGCATCGCGACGCGGTAGAAGTCGAGCGTGAGCCCCTTCGCCAGCGCCGTCGCCTGGACGAGGTCGAAATCGCCGACGGAGGCGCCGCCGAGGGTGACGATCGCATCCGCGCCCTCGGCGAGGTCGAAGGCGGCGGTGAGGCTTTCGGGCGTGTCGCGGGCGATGGGCAGGAGCTGCGCCTCGGCGCCGGCGGAGTCCAGCAGCGCCTTCAGGGCGAGGTTGTTGGAGGCGAGGATCTGGTCGCGCGCCGGGGTCTCGCCGGGCATCACCAGTTCGTCGCCGGTCGGGATCAGCGCGACGCGGGGGCGCCGCGCGACCGTGACCACGCCCGCGTTCATCGCGGCGAGCAGGGCGATGTCCTTCACCCCGAGGCGGCGCGGCGCCGACATCCGGGCGCCCGCCGCGAAATCGGCGCCGGCCGGGCGGATGAAGCCCGAGCGGTCGTGCGAGTCCCGGATGGTGATCGTCTCGGCGGAGCGGTCGGCATCCTCCTGGATCAGGATCATGTCGGCGCCTAGGGGTACGGGAGCGCCGGTGAATATCCGCACCGCCTCTCCCGCGCCGACCGTGCCGTCGAAACCTGCGCCGGCGGCGGAAGTGCCGATGACCCCGAGCCGCGCGCCGGCCGCTGCATCCTGCATCCGGATGGCGTAGCCGTCCATCGCCGAGGCCGCGAAGGGCGGCTGCGGCCGGGTGGCGACGACGTCTTGGGCGAGGACGCGGCCCGCTGCGGCGGCGAGCGGCACGTCCTCGGTGCCGACGGGCAGGAAGAGGTCCATCAGGCGCGCATGCGCCTCCGCGACGCTCAGCAGCGTCATTCGCCGGACTCGAACCGGCCGGACTTGCCGCCTTCCTTCAGCACGAGGCGGATGTCGCCGATCACCATGGATCGGTCCACCGCCTTGAGCATGTCATAGACCGTCAGGGCCGCGACCGAGACGGCGGTCAGGGCCTCCATCTCGACGCCGGTCGGGCCGGTGGTGCGGACCTGCGCCTCGATGCTGACCCGGCCGGCCGGGACGTCCGGTGCCAGGTCGACCGTGACCTTCGAGAGCGCGAGCGGGTGGCAGAGCGGGATCAGATCCGACGTCCGCTTCGCCGCCATGATGCCGGCGAGCCGCGCCACGCCGAGCACGTCGCCCTTGGCGGCGGTTCCTTGGGTCACGAGCGCCAGGGTCTCGGGCCGCATGGCCACCCATCCGCGCGCGATCGCCCGGCGCGCGGTGTCCGGCTTGCCCGAGACATCGACCATCTGGGCGGCGCCGGCGGCATCGAAATGCGTGAGCCCGGCCATCACTCCGCCTGGGGGCTCCAGGGCGCGCGCAGGAGCTCGCGCGTCGCGGCCTCGACATTGGCCTCGCGCATGAGCGTCTCCCCGATCAGGAAGCAGCGGATCCCGTAGCGGGCCATCTGCGCGAGGTCCTGGCGGCTGCGGAAGCCGGATTCCGAGACGATCAGCCGGTCGGCCCGGACCGAACGCGCGAGCTTCTTCGTGGTGTCGATGTCCGTCTCGAAGGTGTTGAGATCGCGGTTGTTTATCCCGATCAGGTTCGACTTCAGCTGGTTCGCCCGGTCGACCTCCTCCTGGGTATGGGTCTCCACGAGCACGTCCATGCCCCAGGCCAGCGCCACGTCCTCCACCTCGATCGCCTGGGCGTCCGAGAGCCCGGCGAGGATGATCAGGATGCAGTCGGCGCCGAGCGCGCGGGATTCGACCACCTGCCAGGGGTCGTAGATGAAATCCTTGCGCAGCACGGGGAGGCGCACGGCCTCGCGGGCGGCGACGAGATAGCTGTCGTCGCCCTGGAAGCTGGGGCCGTCGGTGAGCACGCTCAGGCAGGTGGCGCCGCCGGCCTCATAGGCCTTCGCGAGCGTGGCGGGATCGAAATCGGCGCGGATGAGGCCCTTCGAGGGGCTGGCCTTCTTGAGTTCGGCGACGAGGCCGTAGTTGCCGGTCGATGTCGTGCGTTGCAGCGCCGCCCGGAAGCCGCGCACCGGCGAAGCGGCACGGGCGTCGCTCTCCAGCATGTCGATGGGCCGCGCGGTCTTGCGCACCGCGATATCCGCGAGCTTGTAGCTGCGGATCTTCTCGAGAATGCTCATTGGCCCTTTCCCCCGGCCGCCCGTGTCAGAAGGGCGAGCCTCTCCGCCTTGTCGCGTGCCGCGCCGCTGTCGATGCTGGCCCTGGCGAGCTCCGCGCCGGCCTTCAGGTCTTCGGCCCGTTCCGCCACCACGAGGGCGGCGGCCGCATTGAGGATCACCGCGTCCCGATAGGCGGAAGGCTCGCCCGCGAGGAGCCCGCGCAGCGACGCGGCGTTCTCCGCCGGGGTGCCGCCGGCGATCGCCTCGAACGGATGGGTCGGCATCCCGGCGGCCTCGGGATGCAGGGTGAATTCCGAGACATGGCCGTCGCGGATCTCGGCGACATAGGTTTCGCCGCAGATGGAGACCTCGTCGGTTCCGTCCGCCCCGTGGACCACCCAGGCGCGGTCGGAGCCGAGCTCGCCGAGCGTCTCCGCCATCGGCCGGATCACGGCGCGCGAGAAGGCGCCGGTGAGCTGCCGCCGGACCGCGGCCGGATTGGTGAGCGGTCCCAGGATGTTGAAGATCGTCCGTGTCCCGAGTTCGGTGCGGGCGGGCATGACGTGGCGGGTCGCCGGGTGGTGCATCGGCGCCATCATGAAGCCGATGCCGACCTCCGCCAGCGCGCGCTCGACGACGTCCGGGCCGACCATCACGTTCACGCCGAGCTCGGTCAGCGCGTCCGCGGCCCCGGATTTCGACGAGAGGTTGCGGTTGCCGTGCTTGGCCACCGGCACGCCCG